>NZ_JAMYPU010000008.1:0-245660 GCF_040320535.1 Mesorhizobium sp. M0676 | reverse complement strand
TCAGCGACGTCTTGCCATGATCGACGTGGCCAATCGTGCCAATGTTCACATGAGGCTTGTTACGCTCGAATTTACCTTTTGCCATAGTCTCTTTCCTTGGACGGCCTTGACCTTCAGTTCAGTCGAATGCGGGGCGATTAGCGACTACGGCCGAAAAACACAAGTGCCTTGTGGCCGGGTGCGCTGTCCACTCGGTCTCAACCGATGATCCGATTGCGGGGATGTGGCGCTGATATAGGAACGCGCGAGCGGAAATGAAATGGGGGCTGCGGGCTCCAGCACCTGTTTGCTATTCCCGCCCATGTCCTGTCCCGCCCATGTCCTGGCCTTTGCCTGCCGGATGTGCAGCCGGCGCCTGGCCCATTGCCGCTACGGCGGCGGTCTGATTTGGTTGCCCCATGCAATTCATACCGACCTCCATACGCGGCCCGCTGTTCATGATCGTTTCGACGGGGTCGTACCTCGTCAACGACACGATGATGAAACTCGCGACCGCGGGCTTGCCGTCCTATGAAGTGCTGTTCCTGCGCGGGGTCGCGGCCACGCTATGGGGCATGCCGCTGCTGTTCCTGCTGGGCTATGGCAGGCAGATCCCTTTGATCTTCGACAAACGCGTGCTGCGCCGCAACCTGCTCGAGCTCGCGGCCATCCTCTGTTACGTCGTGGCGCTGGCCAACATGCAGATCGCCGATTCGACCGCGCTCGGGCAGATCACCCCGCTTTTGATGCTGGTCGGCTCCTCCATCCTGTTCGGCGAACGGATCGGCGGCGTGCGCATGGCGCTGATCGGGCTCGGTTTCGTCGGTGCGCTCATGGTGGCCCAGCCGACCATGCAGGGCATCTCGGTCTATGCGTTGCTGGCGCTCGGCAACGCGGCATTGGCGGCGGCGCGCGATCTTGCCGGCAGGCGGGTCGCGGCCGAGGTGCCGGGCATGATCGTCGCCATTTCCGCCGTCGTGGTGGTGCTGATCGGCGCGGGCGCCGCGCATCTCGTTTCCGAGCGCTGGGTGATGCCGGAAGCCCGGCACCTGCTGCTCATGGCCGGCGCCGGATTCTTCCTGATCTTCGGCCATTTCTTCATCTTCATGGCCTATCGCGTCGGTCCGACCGGCGTCGTGGCGCCGTTCTACTACTGCTTCACCGTCTGGGCGGTCATCTCAGGCGTGCTGGTGTTCGGGCAGTTCCCGAATGCCCTGGCGGTCTGCGGCATCCTGCTGGTGGTCGCGAGCGGGCTGACCATCGTCTCGCTCGATGAACGCAAACGCAGGCTGACCGTCGTCGCCTGACCCAAGTCAACGCGTCGAAGCAGGTTTGGCCGACCTGCGGTCGGCCAGTCGGCAGACTGGCGCCTAAAGCGTTCGCTTGCCGGAGAACTGGTGATAGGCCCACAGCACGACCACCGCGCCGATAACGGCGACGATCAGGCTCCAGATGTTGAGGCCGGTCACACCCGTGGCGCCGAAGGCGCTGAAGATCAGCCCGCCGACGATGGCGCCGACAATGCCGAGCACGATATCCATGATCAGGCCCTGGCCGGTCTTGTTGACGATCTTGCTGCCGATAAAGCCGGCGATGACGCCGAGGATGATCCAGCTGATAATGCCCATTTTTCCTCTCCATTCCCCGCCCGCCGATCATGGTCACATGATTGTCAAAAGCTCAAGCCAACTTGAAATTCCGCCCGCATGGTCCATTGTAGCCGGCGGGACGGGCTTGGCCGTTATGGAGGATTGACCTATGGGACTCTTTGACAACGCCGTACCCGGCGGCAACATCACCAAACCGCTGATGATCGCGCTCGGCGCGCTGCTGGTGGGAAAGATGCTGAGCGGCAGAAGCGCCGAACAGACGAGTGCCGAAGAGACGGGCGAGCCCTCCCAGCCTCAAACGCCAGCCCCCACCGGAACCACGGCCTCAGGCGACGGCGGCCTGCTTGGCGGACTGGGCGGACTGCTCGACAAGCTCAAGAATGCCGGCCAAGGCAATGTCGCTGACTCATGGGTCGGCACCGGACAGAACCAGCCGATCAACGCCAATGATCTGGGCAAGGCGATCGGCCCGCAGGTCATTCGAGAGATCGCGCAAAGGACCGGACTGGACGAGCAGGAGTTGCTCAAGCAATTGTCCACAGCCCTGCCCGGCATTGTCGACAGACTGACGCCGAACGGACAGGTGCCGCAACAGCATCAGGTTGCTTCGGCGTTTAACAACTAGGGTACACCGCCTGCTTCTGCATCGGACCGAAACGCGCCCGACGCCGCTCTGCGGTTGTCGGGCGTCGCCTTCACCACAGCCATGAACCGGTCGGCGGTCGCTGCATCGACCGGCGTGTAGACGGAAACCGGAAAATCACCCACGGCAACGTCTTGGACATATTCGCTCAGATTTGATGGGGGAAGTTGGAGCGGGTAGCGGGAATCGAACCCGCATATTCAGCTTGGAAGGCTGCTGCTCTACCACTGAGCTATACCCGCATCGTCCTCAAGGTTCGCGGGCTGGCAGTGGTGGAGAGGGTTGGATTCGAACCAACGTAAGCTAAGCTAACGGATTTACAGTCCGTCCCCTTTAACCACTCGGGCACCTCTCCAGCCTGCCGTCGAAGCCTTGCAACGAGGCATTCTCGCCGATCAGGTCGAAACCAGGGTTTTGTCCGAAATCAGCGAAGCGCCTTATGGCGGCAAGGCCAGTGGGTGTCAACCGCACCGCAAGGCAAAATGCGCTGATTTTGACAGCCTGCCCGGCAAGCCGGCTTTCTGCCTGTATCCACAGCCCGGCGACGCGGCTATAGAAGCCGGCCATGAGCAATGACAACACGCCCAAGACCGCCAAAGACACCCATTACGCCAAGCTGCGCCGCGCCCACCGCGACGAGAAGGCCGGCGGCGCGCCCGCCTTCCGGCCGCGCCAGCCGGTGCCGCCGGGCGAAAACGCCGCCGACGGGCTGGTCAGGCTCTATGGCCTGCATACGGTGCGCGCGGCGCTCGACAATCCGCGGCGGAAGATCCGTAAAATGCTGGTGACGCGCAATGCCGCCGAGCGGCTGGCGATCGCCGACCTCGCCGCTTTGCCGTTCAAGGTCGAACTCGTCGAGCCCAAGGAGATCGACAAGATCACCGGTTCGGATGCCGTGCATCAGGGCGTGCTGATCGAAGCCGAACCGTTGAAGCCGAAACGCCTCGACACGCTCGGCGACACGAAACTGGTGCTGGTACTCGACCAGGTCACCGACCCGCACAATGTCGGCGCCATATTGCGCTCGGCGGTCGCCTTCGGCGCCGGCGCACTGATCACCACGGCCCGCCACAGCCCGCAGGAATCCGGCGTGCTGGCCAAATCCGCCTCCGGCGCACTGGAGCATATCGACCAGATCGAGGTGAAGAACCTGGCCGACGCGCTGGGACAGCTGCACGATGCCGGCTTCCAGACCATCGGCCTCGATTCGGACGGGCCGGCCGAACTCGAAACGGGTTTTTCAGGCGAGAAGATCGCGCTGGTGCTTGGCGCCGAAGGCAAGGGCCTGCGCCAGAAGACGCGCGAGACGGTGACGACACTCGCCCGCCTCGACATGCCCGGCGCCATCCGCTCGCTCAACGTGTCGAACGCCGCGGCGGTGAGCCTTTATGCGGCACGGAAATTCCTTGGAAAGTGAATGGTGAAATGGTGAATGGTGAATGGAAGCGTTCTTACCATTCACCATTCACCGCACTTCATGTCCCGCCATCCGCTCCAGCGCACGAACCAGCGCTGAGTGATCCTCTTTTGCACCGCCATTCGCCGAGCATGAGTTGAACAGCTGCTGCGTCGTCGAGGTATTGGGCAGCGAGACACCGAGTGCCTTGGCGCCTTCCAGCGCCAGGTTGAGATCCTTCTGGTGCAGTTCGATGCGGAAGCCCGGCGCGAAGGTGCGCTTTATCATGCGCTCGCCATGCACTTCGAGGATGCGCGATGCCGCCAGCCCGCCCATCAGCGCCTGCCGGACCCTGGCCGGATCGGCGCCGGCTTTTGCGGCGAAGACCAGCGCCTCGGCGACCGCCTCGATGGTCAGGGCCACGACGATCTGGTTGGCAACCTTGGTGGTCTGGCCGACGCCGTTCGGGCCGACAAGCGTGATGTTCTTGCCCATCTTTTCGAACACGGGCTTGGCGCGCTCGAACGCCTTGTCCTCGCCGCCGACCATGATGGTCAGCGACGCCGCCTTTGCGCCGACCTCGCCGCCCGACGCCGGCGCGTCAAGATAGTCGCAGCCGAGATCGTTGATTTTCTTGGCGAAAACCTTGGTCTCGATCGGCGAGATCGAGCTCATGTCGATGACCAGCTTGCCCTTGCTCAGGCCGGAAGCGACACCGTTCTCGCCGAACAGCACCTCGGCTACCTGCGGGGTGTCGGGAACCATGGTGATGATGATATCCGCGGCCTTCGCCACTGCCGCGTGGCCGGTGATGCTTCTCAAGCCCTTGGCGACGAGATCGGCCGGCGGCTTCGAGCGGTGGTCGCTGGCAATGACGGTGTAGCCGGCATCCAGGAGATGCCCCGCCATCGGCGCGCCCATAATGCCAAGGCCGATGAAGCCGATGGTTTCCATTGTTTTTCTCCAAATGACTGTGTGAAACGCCCCCTCATCCGGCCGCTACGCGGCCACCTTCTCCCCGTTGGGGAGAAGAGGCTGGCGCTAACCTCGGCGATCTCTTCTCCCCTCGGGGAGAAGGTGGCCCGAAGGGCCGGATGAGGGGGCTGCGACGCCTAAGCCGCGGCACTCCCCTGCCCGTTAAGCTCCCGAAACCACCCCAGCCCAGCCTCCGTCCCCGCCTTCGGTTTGTATTCCGCTCCGACCCAGCCGGAATAGCCGATCCTGTCGATATGCTCGTAGAGGAAGGGATAATTGATCTCGCCCGTCCCCGGCTCGTGACGGCCGGGATTGTCCGCAAGCTGGATATGCGCGATGCGGCCGAGGTTGGCCTCGATGGTACGGGCGAGATCCCCCTCCATGATCTGCATGTGATAGATGTCGTATTGCAGGAACAGGTTCTTCGAGCCGACGCGGTCGATCAGCGCCAGCGCATGGTTCGAATAGTTCAGGAAGAAGCCCGGGATGTCGCGCGTATTGATCGGCTCGATCAAAAGCCGGATGCCGGCCTGTTCCAGTTTCTCGGCGGCAAAAGCCAGGTTCTCGGCAAAGGTGTTTTCCAGCACCGAACGATCCACGCCCTGCGGCGCGATGCCGGCGAGGCAATTGACCTGCTCGCAGCCGAGCGCGTGGGCATAGCTGATCGCCTTGGCGATGCCTTGCCGGAATTCCGGCACGCGGTCGGGTAGCACCGCGATGCCGCGCTCGCCCTTGCCCCAGTCGCCGACCGGCAGGTTGAACAGCACCTGGCTCAGGCCGTTCTTCTTCAGCCGCGCCGCAACGATCTCGGGCGCATGATCATAGGGGCCGATATATTCGACGCCCTTGAAGCCGGCGCCGGCGGCGGCATCGAAGCGGTCGAGAAAATCGTGCTCGCCAAAGAGCATCGACAGATTGGCTGAAAAACGCGGCATTCTTTTTCTCCCTCTTCCCGCCTAGCTTAATCGAGCAACACGATAGCCGTCGGCGCATCCTCGTGGCTTTCGGCAAGGTCCTCGAATTCGGTGATCTTGTCGATTTCCGTGCCCATGGAAATGTTGGTAACGCGCTCGAGGATGAATTCGAGCACCACCGGCACCTGGTATTCCTTCATCAGCCGCTGCGATTCCTTGAAGGCGCCGGCGAACTCTTCCGGTTTGCGCACCCTAACCGCCTTGCAGCCCATCGCTTCGGCGACCGCGACATGGTCAACGCCGTAGCCGGCCTCCGGATCGTTGGCGCGGTTGACGTTCTCGAAGGCCAGGCTCACCTCGAAATCCATCGCAAAACCGCGCTGCGCCTGGCGGATCAGGCCGAGATAGGCATTGTTCACGACGACATGGATATACGGCAGTTTGTGCTGTGCGCCGGCCGCCAGTTCCTCGATCATGAACTGGAAGTCGTAGTCGCCCGACAGCGCCACGATGGTGCGATCCGGATCGGCGGCGCGCACGCCAAGCGCTGCCGGCAGCGTCCAGCCGAGCGGGCCGGCCTGGCCGCAATTGATCCAGTTGCGCGGCTTGTAGACATGCAGGAACTGCGCCCCGGCGATCTGCGACAGGCCGATCGTGGTGACATAGGTGGTGTCGCGGCCGAACGCCTTGTTCATCTCCTCATAGACGCGCTGCGGCTTTAGCGGCACCTGCTCGAAATGCGTCTTGCGCTTCATCGTCTTCTTTCGGGCTTGGCATTCCTTCGCCCAGCCCGACCAGTCGCGCAGCTTTCCAGCCGTCTTCCACTCTGTGGCGACGTCGAGCAGCATCTTCAGCGCCGCGCCGGCATCCGAGACGACGCCGAGATCCGGCGCGAAGACGCGGCCGATCTGCGTCGGCTCGATATCGACATGAATGAATTTCTTGCCCTTGGTATAGACGTCGACCGAACCGGTGTGGCGGTTGGCCCAGCGATTGCCGATGCCGAAGACGAAGTCGGCTTCCAGCATGGTCGCATTGCCGTAGCGGTGCGAGGTCTGCAGCCCGCACATGCCGGCCATCAGCCGGTGGTCGTCGGGGATCGCGCCCCAGCCCATTAGCGTCGGGATGACCGGCACGCCCGTTATCTCGGCGAATTCGATCAACAGATCCGACGCATCGGCGTTGATGATGCCGCCGCCGGCGACGATCAGCGGCTTTTCCGCGGCATTGAGCATCGCCAAGGCCTTTTCGGCCTGGGCGCGCGACATTGCCGGCTTGAACGGGACCAGCGGTTCATAGGCATCGATATCGAATTCGATCTCGGCCAGTTGCACATCGACCGGCAGGTCGATGAGCACCGGGCCCGGTCGCGACGAGCGCATGAGATGAAACGCCTTCTGCAGCGCCATCGGCACGAGATAGGGCTCCATGATCGTGACCGCCCATTTGGCGACGGGTGCGGCTATGGCGGCGATATCGACCGCCTGGAAATCCTCCTTGTTGAGCCGTGCCCGCGGCGCCTGACCGGTGATGCACAGGATCGGGATCGAGTCCGCCGCCGCCGAATAAAGCCCGGTGATCATATCGGTGCCGGCCGGGCCCGAGGTGCCGATGCACAGCCCGATATTGCCGGATTTGGCTCTCGTGTAGCCTTCGGCCATATGCGAGGCCGCCTCGACATGGCGCGCCAGGATGTGGCGGATCGAGCCCCTCGCCTTCAGCGCCGAATAGAACGGATTGATCGCCGCGCCCGGCACGCCGAAGCCGCAGGAAACGCCTTCCTTTTCGAGAACGAGAACCGCTGCATCGACAGCGCGCATCCTGGCCATGTCCAGCCTCCGCAAATTGTTGACCGACAATGCCAGTATGGTTTTCATTTTTCAATTATTTCAGAATAATTTTTCATTTCTAGAAAACGGCTCCTGTCCACTGATTTCGCTGGCTTTTCCGTTTTTCATGAATCCGGGCACCAGAATCTGTGAAAAAGTTTTTCATTGCGATTTCGGCGAAACCGGCGACAATGCCGCCATGGAAACCAGCGAAAAACGCCAGCGCGGCCGGCCGCGCGCTTTCAACGGTCCGTCCGAGGCCGGTTCTGTACAGTCGCTGGACCGGGCCTTGCGCATCCTGGCCATCGTCGCTGAAGGCAGTGGCCTGTCGCTGAGCGAGATTTCGGCGCGTAGCGAGCTCGCGGCGTCCACCGCCTACCGCATGCTGACGACGCTGCAGAACCACGGCATGGTCGAGTTCGATACATCGGACCAGCTGTGGTCGATCGGCGTCGAGACCTACCGCATGGGTGCCGCCTTCCTGCGCCGCCGCAAGCTTGTCGACCGGGCCCGCGTGGTCATGCAGGAATTGATGGAGAAGACCGGTGAAACCGCCAATCTCGGCGTCGCCGAGGACGATTGCGTCGTTTTCGTCAGCCAGGTCGAGACCCATCAGGCGATCCGCGCCTTCTTCCGCCCGGGCACGCGCAGCTCCTTCCATGCCTCGGGCATCGGCAAGGCGGTGCTGGCGCAGCTCGAGCCGGAACGCGTCGCCGCCATCCTGCGCAAGTCGGGCCTGCAGCGCTTCACCGACAAGACGCTGTCCGACATTTCGGCGCTCGCCCATGATCTGGCCGTCATCAAGCACCGCGGCTGGTCGGTCGACGACGAGGAGCGGCATCCCGGCATGCGCTGCGTGGCCGCCGCCATTTTCAACGAGTTCGGCGAGCCGATCGGCGGTGTCTCGGTCTCCGGACCGACGGTGCGGGTGACGATGGAGCGGCTGGACGAGATCGGGCCGCTGGTGCACGACGCCGCCGCTGAGGTGACGAGGATGATCGGCGGGTTCCGGTCATAATGCGGAAAACGCTTCAGCTTTTGCTCGCCGCTTCACTGTGCGGATGCGTGGCGACGGCGCCCGAGCCCGCCCCTGTCTCCCAGCAAGCCGACGAGATTCCGATCTCGCTCGCTTTGGAGGAGACAATCACGATCGGCATTCGCCAGCATTTGCAGGATCCTGCGTCCGCCAAATTCGGGACGATGCGCGCCGGCGAGCGGACGCTCAACGGTCGCCGGGAAATCGTGGTCTGCGGCCATGTCGCCGCGAAGTCCGGTGGTCATACAACAGACCAACCGTTCGCCGCCAAGATCTATCCGGATGAAGGAAGCAGCTTCGAACTCATCGCCATGGGCGATCAATCGCAGAATGCGAGCGTTGCCGGTACCTGCCGTGCAGTCGGATTGCCGATCTCCAAACCGTAGCTGACACTGCGACGCGCTCAAATCAGGAAGGAGGGGCTGCGTACAGCCCCTCCTTTCCGTGTTGGGGTGCCTCCTCTTAGAGGCGGCAATAGTGGCGGTAGCCGTCATAGCCGACATAGGTGTCGGAGTACGGATCGTAACTGGCGTAGCGGTTGGCGCAGCGGCGGACGTGCCAGGAGCCACCCTCGTCGTCGACATAGACGGTGCGGGGCTGGTTGAGCAGGCTGCCGAGGACGAACCCGCCGACGCCGGCGGCGATGCCGATGCCGATTTCGCGGTTGTGGTGATGGCTGTGGGCGGCCGACGGCTGGACGGTGCCGACCAGCGAGGTGGCGGCGACGGTGCTGGCGATGAGGGCAGAAGCGATTTTGCGCGTGAACATGACGATCTCCTTGTTTCGTTGCGAGAGGCGATCCATCCGCCTCTTGATCATCAGTCGCGGCGAACAGGAAAAAGGTTCGAGGTTTTTTTGGAAGAATTTTCTCTCGGACCAGAGAATTTTCTGCGGTCGACGTTTCGTCACTCGCGAAATCTTCGCGCGACAGCGCTGAAATCCATGTTGCCGCTAACCGGATGGCCCACATCAGTGGCGCCGTCGCTCGCAAAAAAGGGCGGCCGAAGCCGCCCTTCCGCGAGGCAGGTCGTCTCGCTCAAAGGAAGATGATCACCTTGCCGTGGTGATGATGATGCTTGTGGTGATGGTTCCACCACCACCAGGGCTTGTCGTGGTGCTTGTGATGATGGTGGTGATGATGGCCGTGAGCGGAGGACGACTGCACGGTACCGGCGAGCGCGCCGGTGGCGACGAAGATGGCGACCAGGCCCGAAGTAAGAGTGCGCTTCAACATGATGATCTCCTTGATCGAGGCGACCATTCGCCTCTGGAGATCAGTCGCGGTGACGTGGTCAAAGGTTCGAAGGCTTTGGGGAATAGTGAATAGTGAATGGTCCGAAAGGCGTTTGCCCATGCACATTCACCATTCACCATTCCCCCTCACCCCATCCCAGTCACATGCCGCAGCCAAAACGCCATCGCGATAAAACCAACAATGGTGGCGATCCCAGTCCAGTCGATGTTGGCGCTCTTCACGTCCTTGATGAGCTTCACCACGAGAAACCAGGCCACGACGACAAGCGGCAGGATGATGGCAAATCTGATCAGGCGACACCCCGTTCGATGCGGTTGCACCTGAGAGATATGTAGGGAGCGGATTGACGGTTTTCAGCATGGCGGCCCGCCCACCTCGGCGGGGTCCATTAGCGATCGAAAACGGAGTTTTGTCTTTACTGGCGCACGAAATATGCTAACCGGAGCGCCGTGCCCTTGTAGCTCAGCTGGTAGAGCAGCGGTTTTGTAAACCGAAGGTCGGCGGTTCGATTCCGTCCGGGGGCACCACCCTTCGCTCTTCGAGCTTCGGGTGGCAGGCCACTCGAAGCTCGTTAGACGAAGGAGGACTGCCGACGGTTCTATTCGGCGGAGCTGGCAGCACGACATCAGGCCAACTCGCAGCCGTCGGACCTTCTAGGAAAATGTCGCAGCCTGTATGGCCGCCGTATCGCCGAACGTGTTTCTCACCCTGACCGACCTGTATACATAAGCGGCCCAGATCCCTGTGACTATGAAGGATGCCAAAGGTGTAACCAGAGCCCCTCCGGCAAGCAAACGGTTTACCGGGACACCAAGCACAGTCGATATCCAAACTGTGTCCAGTACGAATAAGAGAGGGATCGCGAACCACAGACATATGAACAGCTGCGGAAAGCGGTGGCTTCGCCGCAGCATCGAAACAAGCACGACCAGCTGAAGCACCAGAAATGCCAGATTGAGGGCTGCCTCGCCATAGATGGCCAAGGCCCCGTTGGGCACTGTAACAAGCTGTTGGTAGGTTTTGACCAGACTGGCCATATCGACAAGTGTGCGCAACGGCGAAAGGGACAGGCTGATCGCCAGCAGGATCAGCCAGCCGCCGAACCCCACGAGGTCATCTGGGCTCTGTGAGGATTTGCGCGACGACCGGACGGCGAAGAAAACCGGCACGCCAATCAGCAACAGAAGTATCGCCCAATGCCACATTTACCCACCCTCGAATGCATCCCTGGGTTGTTTAGCTCGCACCTCTGGATTGTGCAAGCGTTTTTACAGAGATCAAGGCATCGTAGAGATTTTCGGGTTTAGGTTTGCAGAGGACGCTTTCGTCGCTCGCAATGGCCGCATCTCACCCCAAGTCAAAATGCCGCGGAAAGGCCTGGTGCAGCAGGAGCAGCATGGTCTTGCGCAGCACGTCGGTGTCGCGGCTGGACGGGTTGAGATGGTCCCAATACCAGGCGCCGTGAACCAGATAATTCAGGCTCTCCGACAGCGTGTCTATGTCGACGCCGGTGTAACCGCCGCTGCGCGAAATCTCGATCAGCAGTTCGCGCGCTTCGGCCGTGTAGGCGAGATCGCTGGGCAGGCCTATCTCGTTGTAGAGCTGCATGCTCTTGCGGTCGCTGGAGAACACGACGAAGACCGACACCCAATTCGGATGCTGGCGGGCAAAGCGTTGCGCGCAATCGACCGCGCCCAAGACCCGCTCGACCGGCGACAGGCCGGGCGCCCGCACCAGCGTCAGCCACAGCGCGTCATATTGGTCGCTGAGATATTGCAGGACGGCCCGGAACAGGTTCTCCTTGCTGCGAAAATGAAAGACCACCAGTGCGTTGGACGAGCCGACATGCCCGGCAATGCGCTGCATGGTGACGCTGGCCAGCCCCTCCTCCGCGATGAGCTCGATGGTGGCGTCGATGATGCGCTGGACGCTCGCTTCGCCGCGCTCGCGCCGGCGGTCCTTGGGCGCGGCGTCGTTCGCCGCACCCTTGGCCGCCTTGCTTTTTCCCGCATCCGGAGTGGCTATGCGTTGCGCCATTGTCGTCAGGCCTTTCCCCGGCGGCCGAAACATCCCGCCGCTGCCTTGGCATGCCGGCGCCCTGCGGACTCACAGCGTCGGGCGTGTCCCGGCATTCGTGTACCACTGACCACGAGCCGTCTCATAGGCCATACCCGCCCGGAACACGTCAGCGTCGCTATAGGTGCGGCCGACAATCTGGATGCCTGTCGGCACGCCGTTGGCGGCGCGGCCCGACGGGATCGACAGAACCGGGCAGCGGCTCAGCATGTTGAACGGCGTCGTCATCACCCAGCCCAGCGACGGGTTCACCTCTCGTCCATTGATCTCGACCTTGCCTTTCGTCTGATCGAATTCCGCCGGCACTGCGGGAAGCGCATTGGTCGGGCAGATCAGCACATCGTATTTTTCCAGCAACGGCCCCAGCGTCTGGTACATCCTGGCCGCCACGTCCAAAGTTGCGACAAAGTCCGTGGCCTTCGACTTCTGGCCGTCCTGCGCAAACTGCCTGGCATAGCTGGTCATGTCCTTGCCGTGCTTGGCGAGCAGCGGCGACAGCGAGGCGCCGAAGAGATGTTCGAGATAGGCCATGCCGGCCTTGAGCACCTCGTCGCCCCAGCCGAGGTCCACCTCCTCGACGGTGGCGCCGAGCGAGCGGAACACATCGCAGGCAGCGAGCGTGTTCTTGCGCACGTCCGCATCCACCTCGAAGGACCCGAGATCCATGGAGAAGGCGATCTTCCAACCCTTGATCGGCTTGTAGTCGAGCGGCAGGCGCAGTTTCGGGCGCAGCGTGGCGATGTCGAGCGGGCTCGGCCCGGCCATGACGTTCTGCAGCAGGATCGCATCCCCGACGTTTCGGGCCAAGGGCCCGGTGTGGCAGTAGAAATCGAGATTGAACGGCGGCTCATCGGGATTGCGGCCGTAAGGCGGCTTGAAACCGACCAGGCCGCAGGCCGAGGCAGGGATGCGGATTGAGCCCGCTATGTCCGAGCCGGTTGCGATCGACGACGTGCCGGAGGCCAGCGTTGCCGCCGAACCGCCCGACGAACCGCCCGGCGTGAAATCCGGGTTCCAGGGGTTGCGCGTGACGCCCCAGCGCTTCGACCAGGTATAGCCGGCGCAGCTGAATTCGGGCGTCGCGGTGCGGGCGTGCACGATACCACCCGCCTTCATGACACGCTCGTTCATGGTCGAGGTATGGCCGCCAATGGCGTCCCCGGACAGCAGCGAGCCATGCGATGTCGGCTTGCCCTCGATGTAACTCTCATCCTTGATGCCGATCGGCAGGCCCTCGAGCGCGCCGGTCCTGGCGCCCTTGGCGTATTTCGCCTCGGCTTTTCTGGCGAGATCCATCGCCTCGTCGAAATGCGTGAAGGTGAGGCAGTTGATCGTCGCCTTGGTTGCCTCGGCGCGGCGGATGGTGGCCTGCATCAGTTCCACAGGCGACAGTTTCTTCGCCTTGAACAGCCGCAACGCCTCGCTGGCCGGCATGTAGCAAAGGTCGAGATCGGACATAAAAAATCTCCCGCGGCGGCTTTACGGCATCTGGCATTGGGGATGGCCGAGCCGCGATGCGCGGCCCGATGTTGGTCAGCTTCGGCCGGCGGCGCTGCTATTTCTGCAGATCGGTCCAGATCCTGGTGTAGAGCGCCTGGACGTCGGCGGGGCAGGCCGACATGAATTGGCCCTTGTCGGCAAATTCGGCCGGAACATCCACTTCGGGCGCGCCCTTCATATCGGCCGGCAGGAAGGGCTCGGAGCCCTTGATGCCGTTGGCGTAGTGCGCGAAGGCCGAGATCATCGCCGCATTCTTCGGGTCCATGATGAAATTCTGGAAGAGCTTGGCGTTCTCGACGTTCTTGGCATCCTTGAGCACCGCGACATTGTCCATCCAGATTGGAAAGCCCTCCTTGGGATAGCCGTAGACGATCTTGTCGTTCTCCAGCCGCTCGCGCAGCGATATGCCGTTCCAATTGACGCCGGCGGCAATGTCGCCCCTGCCGAGACCGTCGACGGCCGCATAGTCGAGCGACAGCCATTTCGCTTTCGCCTCGATGAGCTTGTCATGCACCTTCTTCAAAAGCACCTTGTCGTCGGTGCAGTACTTACCGCCCTCATAGGCAATGGCGAGGAACATGATGTCCCCCATTTCGGGCACGACATTGATCTTGCCCACGAGTTCCGGCGGCGGATCGAGGAAAATCGCCGAGGTGTTCGGATCGCCCGCATAGACCGATTTGTTGACCGAGATGCCGGTCGTGCCCCATTGCCACGGCACCGAATATTTGCGGCCGGGGTCGAACGGCACGTCGACCCATCTCGGATCGACGTTTCTAAAGTTCTCCATCGTGTTGGGATCGGTTTCCAAGAGCAGGCCTTCGCTGATCCAGATCGGCATCACGCTGGCCGATGGAACGACGATGTCATAGCCGGAAGCGCCCTGGCGGACCTTGGCCAGAGCCGTATCGTTGGAGTCGTAGTCGGTGACGGTAACCTTGACCTTGTAGGTTTCCTCGAACTTCTTGATCAGGTCCGGGCTGGTGTAGTTGCCCCAATTGTAGATTTGGAGTTCGCCCTCGGCGCGGGCAATGCCGGTCATCGCCAGCAGCGACAGGCCGAGCGCCGTGGCGGTCGATTTCAACTGCATGCTTGTGTCTCCCATTGTTGGGACCGGCGGGATTGCGCCTCGAGTCCCTAAGTTCCCTTCGTCCTGGTGATCATTCACCGGCGAATGCCGGCTGACCAACTCGGTATCTCGGCAACGGTATTAATTACTAAACATACAGTCAATATCTTTTGCGACACAACTGCATGATCGGCACCGGCAGTGCGCCGGCGAAGCCGACATGATATGGTCAAGGTTGGGCCATTGATGAATTGGGGCAAGCCGTGGCGTGAGCGCCGCAGCCTGCAGGGCTTGGATCACGGTCATGCGCCTTTTTCTGGCGGTCGTGCTGCTGATGACCATGGCGCTCTTCTCCGCTGCGCGCGGCGAAGAGCGGATAGCGCTGGTTGTCGCCAATCCGGCCTCTGAGGGCTCACCGGCAATCGCCAACGCCGACCTCAGTGCCGAACTCGTTGCAGCGACACTACGATCGCTTGGCTTCACCGTCCGGCAGGTGTCGGATGGCGACCGCGCCGATGTCGCGCGCGCCATGCATGATTTCGCCCAATCCCTGGCCAATCCGGACTCCGTCGGCATCTTCTACTATGTCGGCCACACCGCGCAGGCCAACGGCAGGAACTATTTACTGACGCGCGGCACCCGGATCGATTCAAAGGAAACGGTCGACCAGACGGCATTGCCCCTCGATCTGTTCATGCAGGCGCTCGAGGCAACCCCGACATTGAAGGTGGTTCTGCTCGACAATCCCGGCGATGGCCACAACCCTACTTCCGGCGTGATGCAGGGTCTGGCGGCGGTCGATCCCCTCACCCACGCCATCGTCGCTCTGTCGGCCAAACCCGGAACCGTTGCACTGGACGAAGCCCGCCCCGTCACCGTATTTGCCGATGCGCTCACCGCTGCGCTGGTCAAGCGCGGCGCGGACATAGCCATCATCCTCGCCTCGGTCAGGCAAACCACTATCGACAAAACGTCAGGCGCCCAGTGGCCATGGATGGCATATGGCCGCTCGGCAGACGCTGCCTTTGTGCTGACGCCGGACCAGGTGGCCGGCGCGGCACCGGCGCTGCCGCTTGTGCCGGAACCGGCACCGCCGGCGATGGCGAGCGGCGGCTACATCTCCGGGAGTGGCGGTTGGGAGCCTGATGGCAGCGACTACGCCGATGGCAGCGGTCAGGAGCCCTACCCCATGGACGTTGCACCGGGCTCCGGCAGTCCCGATGCCGCGATGGGCGACAGCGCCAAGGAGGCGGCGCTCTACGAGGAATACAAACGCCAGGAACAGCAGCGCCAATTGCAGGAAGAGCAGGCTCGGCAACGATACGAAGAGGAAAAGCAACGTCTTGAAGACGCAGCTGTGGCCGCTGCCCAGAACAATCTCGGCGGGACCTATCCGCAGGATGGCGGAGCCACCGGCGCCGAACCGCCCCCCGATAAGGCAGGGATCCCCCCTGAGGACGGCATGACATCGGCCCCGCCACCCGCGACCGGCGCCGAAAGTCCGCCGGAGGCGCAGGCGCCACCGAAACCAGCGCCGCCGCCCATCGACCAGGCGCAAAGCCCTCCTTCCGGCGGCGCCCTTCCACAACCCGAGACGGGCGCTGTCGAGGTGGTGCGCCATCCAACCATCGATGCGCCGGATGAGATTGTCGCCGGCGAGACGGTGACCGTTTCGATCGCCCTTACCGAAGAGCAATTCACGCCCGAAGTGAAGGTGAAGGCAGCGCCGGGCTCGTCGGTGACGGAAGATGGCGCCCTGGCCATGGCGATGCCGGCGGGAACCGAGCAATGGCCGATCGATATCGATCTGTTCGCCTCCGGCTTCGATCTCGCTGACGGCGGCAAATGGAGCCGACGGACGACGCTCTACCGCCAGGGCGACAGCGACTTCGTCCGCTTCGACGTCAAGGCGCGGCCGATCGCCAAGGACAGCAAGCCGGCCCAGTTCATCGCGCGCATCTACAGCGCCGGGAGGTTCCTGGGATCGGCATCGCGGTCGGTTATCATTCGCCGCACCGCGCCTGTCGAGGCAGCCGCTCTGAGCGCCACAGCCGAACGCTCCGCAGCACCTGCCATGCTGATGCTGGCCGCAGCGGCGCCGCAGCCGGCGGTAACTGGCAATGTGACGCTCGGCGGCGCAGCCGGCGATGACGTCCCCGATCTCGACGTGACCATCCTCTATGACGATCCGAGCGGGCTGGGTTCGGGGCAGATCATCATCCATTCGCCGCATCTGGCCGGTCCGGTGACCGATACCTTCTCGACGCCACCTGAGATGACGGCATGGCTGGACTCCGAATACCGCCGCCTGCTGCAGCTCGGATTGAGCCTGCGCGGCGCCGTTTCGCTGCAGCAGCCTGCCGCAAGCAGCGATACGGGGGCGCAAAAGCGCTTTGTCACGCTCGCCGCCGAAGGTTTTGGCGATGCGCTCTACCGCGACTATGTGCCGAAACCGTTCAAGGACGTGTTCTGGTCGCTGCGCGGCAAAGGCGAACTCCATTCGATCCAGATCACCTCGAACAGCCCGACGCTGCCCTGGGAATTGATCCGCCCGCGCAGCGCCGACGGCGCCGTCGCCGACGGTTTTCTCGGCATGGGCTACCGGCTGGCGCGCTGGGCTCCGCGCAGCAGTGCCTCACAGGTCGACAACCCGCTCGACCGCATGACCTTCACCGGCGTCGCGGCCGTCGCGCCCTCCTATCTCGACAAGCGCTCGCTGCGCTTTCAGCAGGACGAGATCGCGGCGCTGAGCAAGCTTTACGGCTACCGCCGCTTCGATGGCGATTTCACCTCTTTCGAGAAACTGGTCGGTGAAGTCTCGACCGGTTTCATTCATTTCTCCGGTCATGGCGAGGTCAACCAGCTGAGCAGTGGCCGGCCGGTCTTTGCCATCGATCTCGTCGACCAGTCGCTCGACCCCGATACATGGGCCGCGCTGGTCGCGGCCGCGCATGGCAAGGGCAATCCGTTCTACTTTTTCAACGCCTGCGACACCGGCCGTTCGCAGATGCTCGGCGGCTTCGTGCAGGGCTGGGGTCCGGCAGTGCTGGCGGGCGGCGCTTCCGGCTTCATCGGCGGCATGTGGCCACTGACCGACCGCGCGGCAGCGGCCTTCTCGACCGGTTTCTATGGCGGCATCAGCACGCGGATCAAGGACGGGCCGGTCTATCTGGCCGAGATCCTGCAGGATGTGCGCAGAGAATTCTACCAGACCGGCGATCCGACCTATCTCGCCTACACATTCTACGGCAACGCCAATCTGCGGATTGTCGCGCAGTGAGCGATGGATCGTCGTTGGTGGATTGGCTTCAGCCTACAACGCGTTTTGCGGGCATGGCACGCCGGCGCCGCCGCAGCGTGAGGCCATCGGCCTGGAGCTCATGTCTTCGGACTGCCGAACAAGCTCAGCAAAGAGAAGGGCGAAACTTCCCATCACAAGGAAGACGATAATCAGGCGTGTCACCGGCAATAGACAGGTCTCGACTGGCTAGCCCCCCAGCCACCCATCCTCTGTCGGCTAACATGATCGATCAGGCTTTACGAGTGTTTAAGCTCGCTCTTAACCATCACATTCGCCGTTCCGGCGACATGAAGCGCGAGCCGCCGATTTCGTTTCGCCGCGGCCGCAACTGCGCCGGACGATGCCTCCCTTTGCAGATGCGCTTGCCCATGCTACCCCACGCAACCGCCGCCGACCGCCATCGGCCGACCGCCATCGGAATGTCATGAGCAAAGCCAATCTCGCCTTCGTCTCCTCCGACACTGCCGATGCCAAGGCGGCGATGGAGAGCCTGTCGGCCCGCTATGGCCAGGCATCCTTCGACGACGCCCAGGTGGTGGTGGCGCTGGGTGGCGACGGCTTCCTGCTGCAGACCTTGCGCGACACGATGAGCACGGGAAAGAAGGTCTACGGCATGAACCGTGGCACCATCGGCTTCCTGATGAACGAGTACCGCGTCGGGGGCCTCACCGAGCGCATCGCGGCCGCCGTCGCCGAAACGATCCGCCCGCTGGAAATGCTGGCGTTGACGCATGAGGGGGAGACGGTTTCGGCACTCGCCATCAACGAGGTGGCGCTGTGGCGTCAGTCCTACCAGACGGCAAAGATCCGCATCACCGTCGACGAGCAGGTCCGCATCGAGGAACTGAACTGCGACGGCGTGATGATCGCGACGCCGGCCGGCTCCACCGCGTACAATCTTTCGGCGCACGGGCCGATCCTGCCGCTGGATGCGCCGTTGCTCGCGCTGACCCCGGTCAGCCCGTTCCGGCCGCGCCGTTGGCGGGGTGCCTTGTTGTCAAACAAGGCGACCGTACGCTTCGATATTCTGGAGTCGGAAAAGCGCCCGGTGAACACCGCCGCCGATCACACCGAGGTCAAGGCGGTGGCTTCCGTAACGGTCCGCGAATCGCCGACTGCGACGGCAACGCTGCTGTTTGATCCCAACCATTCGTGGAACGAACGCATTCTCGCCGAGCAGTTTCGCTATTGAGCCGGCGCAAAGAGTGACTACCTAATTAAGCATCGCGATTAAGCTTACCTTTTCACAATCGTGCCAATCCCGCCCGTTTCTGTTGACAAATCGCGGGCTTGCGCCTAATCGCAATACCAATCTTGCAGGCACGCTGTGCTTGCCGCGACGGATGCCGTTGCGCTTCCCCGAACCAGCCAAAGACAGCAACTCTTGTCCTCAGACACCACGACCGCTCTAGAAGCGTTGACCTTTTCAGACCTCGGCCTGTCGCCCAAGGTCCTTTCCGCAGTCACCGATGCGGGCTACACCGTGCCGACGCCGATCCAGGCTGGCGCGATCCCGCATGCCTTGCTCGGCAAGGATATTCTGGGCATAGCACAGACCGGCACCGGCAAGACGGCTTCCTTCGTGCTGCCGATGCTGACCCGCCTCGAAAAAGGCAGGGCCCGTGCCCGCATGCCGCGCACGCTGATCCTCGAGCCGACGCGCGAGCTCGCCGCGCAGGTCGAAGAGAATTTCATCAGATACGGCAAGAACCACAAGCTCAACATCGCGCTGCTGATCGGCGGCGTCTCCTTCGACGAGCAGGACAAGAAGCTGGAGCGCGGCGCCGACGTGCTGATCGCCACGCCCGGCCGTCTGCTCGATCACCGCGAGCGCGGCAAGCTGTTGCTCAACGGCGTCGAGATCCTCGTCATCGACGAGGCCGACCGCATGCTGGACATGGGCTTCATCCCCGACATCGAGCGCATCTGCGAGATGATCCCGTTCACCAGGCAGACGCTGTTCTTCTCAGCGACCATGCCGCCGGAGATCACCAAGCTCACCGAGAAATTCCTGCATGCGCCGGTGCGCGTCGAGGTGTCCAAGGCGGCATCCGCTGCCACCAACATCATCCAGCGCCTGGTCAAGTCCGGCTCCAAGCCGTGGGACAAGCGCGAGACGCTACGCAATCTGATAAAGGCCGAAGACGCCGAGCTGAAGAACGCTATCATTTTCTGCAACCGCAAGGTCGAGGTAGCGGAGCTGTTCCGCTCGCTGTTGAAGTATGACTTCGACGCTGGCGCCCTGCATGGCGACATGGACCAGCGCGCCCGCATGCAGATGCTGGCCAATTTCCGCGATGGCAAATTGCGCTATCTCGTGGCGTCCGACGTCGCCGCGCGCGGCCTCGACATTCCCGACGTCAGCCACGTCTTCAACTACGACGTGCCGATCCACGCCGAAGACTATGTCCACCGCATCGGCCGCACCGGCCGCGCCGGACGCTCGGGCAAATCCTTCACCATCGCCACCAAGTCCGACACCAAATACATCGACGCCATCGAGCGGCTGATCGGCAACAAGATCGAGTGGCATGACGGCGACCTGTCGACCGTGGTCGCCAGCGAAGGCGGCGAGGACGAAGCGCCCCGCCGTGGCCGTGGCGCTCCGCGCCGCGCCGGCCGCAAGGACGAGGACCGCAAGCCCCATGATCGCAAGGACGGTGGCGAGCGCAAGCCGCGCGAACGCCATGCCAAGCGCAGCGACGACGCGCCGGCGGCGGATACCGCACGCGAGGAACAGCCGGTGGTAGCCGAGGCCGCGGTCGCCGACATCGGCGAACGGCATCAGCGGAAGGAAGCGATCCGCTCCGAAAACAGCGACCGCAAGGTCTCCGATCGCAACAACGAGAACCGCGCCCCGGAACGCGGTGATACACGTCCGCAGCGCGCCAGCAGCAACAGCCGCCCTGCCCGCGGCAACAACCGCGGTGAAGACAATGACGGCACCGTCGGCTTCGGCGACGACATGCCGGCCTTCATGAAGATCGTCGCCAAGGTCTGATCCCATGAGCCGCGGCGTCCCGAGGACGCGCGGCTTGCCTGGACGCGACGGGGATGTGAGATCTGGAGCCCGCTCCAGGATCGGCGCCATGCGCGGTAACTGCAAAACAGGCTCGATCTACCCGATCGCTTCCGGTCTGGAGGCTTAAATAGCCCGTCGATGCTACAGGCTTTTCAGTTCCAGGCGGGATGCCAATAAATCCAGAAACGCCCGAACCTTGGCCGAAGATGACCGGCCTTCCTGCCACAAGGCATGGATCGGCACCGGTGCCGGCTCGAATTCCGTCAAAACCAGTTCGACGAGACCGTCGTCGACCAAATGTCTTATCTGCCACAGAGGCGAGAAGCCCAAACCCAGTCCGTGGATTGCGGCGGCATAGACCGAGGTCATCAGATTGGAGCGAAAAGTGCCTGCGACCTTCACGGTCCGGGGTTTCCCGTCGATCTGAAACGTCCATTCACCTGGACGCTCGTTAGCGGTTCTGATGATGCAACTGTGCTCACTCAGCTGGAAGGGATGGGCCGGCCGGCCACACCGCGCGAAATAGGAAGGCGCGCCGAACACAACGCGCCGCAACGCCCCCAGGCGTTTGGCTTTCAATTTGGAATCCGGCAAATCGCCGATGCGTATTGCCAGGTCGAGACCTTCGGCGCCAAGATCGGCAAATCCATCGGAAAGTTGAAGATCGACCTCGACCCGGGGAAATGTCCGCATGTATTCCGCGATGACAGGCATCAGGACGTTCGGGCCAAACAGAACCGGCGCCCCGATGCGCAGGACGCCTGCCGGCTCCGATCGTTGATTGATCGCCTGAAGTCTTGCGTCGTTTATTTCGTCAACCGCGGGTTTGATCCGGTTGAAAAAGGCTGCTCCGACTTCACTCGGTGTCGAGCGACGCGTTGTCCTGTGGATCAGCTCGACGCCGACTGATTCCTCCAGTGCCGCCAGGGACCGGCTGACCGACTGCAGCGAGCGGTTCAGCCGATGTGCGGCAGTCGTCAGACTTCCATGCTCGACGATCGCGATGAAAGCCTCGAAATCGTCCATCCGGCTCATGTATTCTCCCGATCTTCGACATAATATATCGCAAAAACGGGTAATTGTAACGACAATTGCGACGTCGTACCTCTCTGCAAGTTGTCCCGCGAGGACAGGCTTGATGGAAGGGAATCGTCATGCAAGTAGCCAATCCAACTGTTCTGGTCGTTGGTGCCACAGGCCGAGTTGCGGGACTTGTCGTGCCTGAACTTGTCCGACGCAATGCCAATGTTCGAGCGCTCGTTCGCGACCCTGCGAATGCCGAAAAGGCCAGGAAGCTAGGGGCATCCGAGGTTGCGACAGGAGATTTGCGAAATCGTCAGAGCCTCGAAAGGGCGGTCGAGGGCGTCGACGGCGTCTTTCACATTGGGCCGGCTTTTGCTCCCGATGAAGCAGCCATGGGCGTTGCCATGGTTGAGGCCGCCACGCGAGCAGGAGTTCGAAAGTTCGTCTTCTCGTCGGTGATCCAGCCTACCAATACGCGACTGAAGAACCATGCCAGCAAGGTGCCTGTCGAGGCTGCTCTCTACTCGACAACGATGGAATATACGATTCTGCACCCTGCCAATTTCATGCAGAACCTCGCAGCGGCCTGGCCGTCCGTCGTTGAACATGGTGTTTTCTCGGAACCGTTTCCAAAGACGGCGAAGCTGGCCCGCGTCGACTACCGCGATGTCGCTGAGGTGGCGGCGATCGCCCTAACCGAAGCGCGATTGTCCTACGCGACCCTCGATCTGTGCGCTGACGGCATGCACAGCCGGGAAGACATCGTTGCGATGATGAGTGAGGAACTTGGCCGACCCATCTCTTCTGGTGAGCCGACATTTGGCGAGTGGGCGGCCGAGGCACGCCTTCCCTACAATGAGCGCCAAATGCAGGTGCTGGCCAAAATATACGCCCACTACGCCCACTATGGCCTTGGTGGGAACAGTCTGACATTGCGCGCCGCCCTGGGCCGCGAACCGCGTTCGTTGCGCGGCTTTATTCGAAACCTTGCCCAGCAAATGGCGCAGGCCGCCTGACTGCGCCCAGCCGCGCATACTTCCACTTTTCGAGAAGGAGATATTTGATGCGACCGTCATCCCACAAGGTTTTGAAATCGAGGAAGCTACCGGCCTCTTACAATGCGCTGGTAATGCCATTCGTACTTTCCATCCTGATGTCGTGCATTGTTTCCGCGGTAGCGACGCTGATCAATGCGGGCTGGACAACCGGTTTCGTGGCGACCTGGCCGTATGCATGGGGAGCATCATGGCTAGTGGGCTTTCCAAGTCTGCTGCTGGTCTTGCCGATCGTGCGCCGTATCGTTGCGGCAATTGTCGATCAGCCGACCTCGTAGGCCTTGATTACAGAGTCCGACATGCCAAACAAAAACGGCCCTTGCGGGCCGCTTCTACCTTCGACTGACGGCTCGCAGCGCCATTGTCGGCTTCCGCGACCAGATACCCGTCTTCAAGCGGGCAGCCTTCATGCGCGCCGGCCCTCATGCCGATCGTCCTCCGAGCCCGATCCCGAGCGCTCTCAAATGCAGCCGGCCAGCTTGCACTCTTGGCACGCTCCTATCCTGGCCCGTCCGTCACATCGGGCCGGGCATCATCTTGGTCGGTTTTTCCAGCATCGGAAACTCTGCCTTGCTGCATTTCACGTTCGGGTTGGTCGGACTGAACATGCCGTTCGGATTGTCTCTGAACAGCCAGGCATGAAGGTCGTAGTGGACGAACTCCCTCGGAATGAGCGGATAGTGCCCTTCCATCGGTCCCATGAAGGTCTGGCCAAATAGTTTTGGAGGTTCCTTGGTGTCCGGCGTCAGGGGCACCAGCCATTCCACGCCAACCAATCTCAAGCCTTTCTTGGTCGGCTCGTAGATCAGCACATTGGGGCGCATCGGATCGAGTTTCTGACCGACACTCGGGACGTTGACGAAATGGATGCCCATAGCGCCCTTCGGATAGTCCATTGCGCCCTCGATCCTGTCCCCGCTGTAATAGACGCACCCGACAGTCGACAGATAAAGGTCGCGGACGGCGACCGTGTAGTCTTCATATTTGGCGAGCGATTTCTTCAACGCTTCGATGTCGGCTTTGTTGGCGTCCTCGGCTTGAGCCGTGGCCGCTGCGCACCAAGCAGAGACCAGACCTGTCAAAATGAGGACGCCGCAACGCCCAAAACGAGCTGTTCTTGTCATGCATTCCTCCCAGATTTCCTTATCTGGCCGTGCAGGACCGGGGCCGACTAAGTGACTGCGCGGCCGTTTGTACCGCCCCATCCCTCTGGAACCGCACCAATGCTAATCCCTTCCAAGGCCTCCGGAAAGGGATTATTAGAAATCTCTAATGCGTTAGACCTTTTGGCGGACCACAGGAGCCCAAAAAGAAAGCGGCCCTTGCGGGGCCGCCTTCGCATTTCGATGCCGAACAATTCAGGTCAGCGGCGAAAGCTGGATCTCGACGCGCCGGTTCTGCGCACGGCCGGCCGCCGTTCCATTGGACGCGATCGGACGGGTCTTGCCGAAACCGGTGACGGCGAAGCGGCGCGAATCGACACCTTGGCCCGAGAGATAGTTGGCGACCGCCAATGCACGGCGCTGCGACAGATCGAAATTGTGTTCGTCGCCGCCGGTCGAATCGGTATGGCCGAACACATCGACCGTGGTCTGCTTGAACTTCTTCAGCACCAGCGCAACCGAGTTCAGCACCTGGTAGAAGCCAGGCTTCACCGCATCCTGGTCGACGTTGAAAGTAATGTCGGACGGCATGTTGAGGATGATCTGGTCGCCGGTGCGGGTGACGCTGACGCCGGTGCCTTCGAGCTGGCGGCGCAGTTCAGCCTCGTTCTGGTCCATGGTCGCGCCGATGGCGCCGCCGGCCAGCGCGCCGATACCGGCGCCGATCAGCGCGTTGCGGCGGTCATTGCCGCCGGCAAGCAGGCCGAGGCCCGCGCCCGCCAGGGCGCCAAGGCCGGCGCCGGCTGCGGTGTTCGAAACCTTCTGCTCCCCGGTGTACGGATCGGTCGTGGTGCAGGCACTCACCAGCACAGCCGTCGCAACGGCGACGAGCACAGTCTTTTTCATAGAATCGTCCCTCTCCAAAGCGCGGCCTTTGCGGCTCGCGCATATAAGCCCTTCTCCGGTCTTGTAACATGAAATGCGGCGAAAAACCGAGCGGCGAAAGCGGCTTTTCCCCGCTCGCGCCACTCTTCCGCTTCGGTGGCTGGTGCTGGCCTACCAGAGGTTCTTGCCGTCAATGACGACCACCTCGACCTTATCGAGGTCGAAATCGTCGAACAGCCGCGAATTGACTGATATCTTGGGATTGTCGAAGTCCGGTTTGCCGGTTGACCAGTCCGGTGTTTCGGTGAAGGTGCCGCAGCCGCAAATGGCGCAGAACCCGTGTTTGACGGTCTTCGATCCCCATTGATAGAAGGAAACGTTTTCCGGCGAGCTGGTGAGCTTGAATTGCGACGGAACGTAGTAAGCCCACAGCGAACCGCGCTTGGAGCAGAACGAGCAGGTGCATTGCGTTACCGTCTCGGGCGCCTGCGAGACCTCGAACGTCGTCGCCTTGCAATGACAGCTGGCCTTGATGGTCATGAAAAGCTTTCCTCTCCGTTGCCCGCCACCCATGCGGCAAGGCACCATAAAGGAAGGCTCCTGACAACTGTCTGTCAGCAGGCTCTGATCGATCGAGCCGAGCGGCGCTCTGGCTGAAGCAGGCCCCTCGTCACCTCCCAATCGTCGTCACCTGCCGATATAGGCGGCCAGTTCGTCCGGCGTCCCGTTTGGGAAAGCCTGTTTCAGAAAATCCAGGAACGCCGACACGCGCGCGCTGAGCAGCCGTCGGGAGGGGTAGAGCGTCCATAGAGAGATCTCCGGGCCGTCGATATCCCCCCAATTCACCAGTGTGCCGTCAGCCAGGTCGTGGGCCACCAATGAAATGGGAAGCCGTCCTGCGCCGATGCCGGCTCGCACCGCATCCCGGACCATGATGAGCGTCGACAAGGCGAGGACCGGCTCGATTCTAAGTGTTGCCCGGCCACCTGGTGTCTTCACCTGCCATGTTTGCCGCTCGCCTGTCCCGCGCGCAACGCTAGGAGCGGCGAGCCCATCGGCCGGGCGAGGAAGGTCCGGGCTCGCCACAACGACCAGGCGGTCGCGGAGAAACGCCCGTCCGACCAGGCTTTCATCGGGATCCGGATTGACCCGGATTACCAGATCGTAGCCTTCCTCGATCATATCGACATGCCGGTCTTCGGTGGTCACTTCAAGCCTCACCTCAGGATACCTCAGGGCAAATCCCGCAGCGATCCTCCCCATTGCAGTCTGCGAAAAATGCAAAGGCGCGCTGATCCGCAATCTGCCCTTGGGTCTCTGACCGCCCGAGGCAATCGCCGATGCCGTCTCGTCCAGCTCGGCAAGCAACGCCCCCGTCCGCTCGAAGAGCGCCCGTCCTTCTTCGGTCAGCTTCAGGTTACGCGCACCCCGTTCGAACAGACGCAGATCGAGACTGCTTTCCAATTCGCCAACGCGCCGGGACAACGTTGCCTTGGGCCGGCCGGTGGACCTTGCCGCTTTGCCGAAGCCGCCATGGCGAGCCACGAGGTTAAAATCGGCAAGGGCTAAAAGATCCATGACTGTCCCACCAGTGAGACGACGTGTCTAAAATTGCCGTCTACTGGGCTCTTTGTGAGCCACACATATTGGGACTGTCAAGCAACCCAACAGGAGAAATTCCATGACCATTCTCGTTACCGGCGCCACCGGCAATATCGGCCGCCAAGTCGTCGAACAGCTCGCCAAGCGCGGCGCCGATGTGCGTGCTCTCGTGCGCGATCCGTCGAAAGCCAGTTTTCCGGCAGGCGTATCCGTCGTGCAAGGCGACTTTCTCGATGTCGATTCGCTGCGCAAAGCCATGTCTGGCGTTTCCACGCTGTTTCTCTTGAACGCCGTGGTGCCGGACGAATTCACCCAGGCTTTGATCGCCTTGAACGTCGCCCGATCGGCCGGCATCGAGCGGATCGTCTATCTCTCGGTGATCCACGCTGACGTCTATGTGAACGTGCCGCATTTCGCGGGCAAGTTCGGCGTCGAGCGAATGATCGAGCAGATGGACTTCAAAGCTACGATCTTGCGCCCGGCCTACTTCATCCAGAACGATCTGACGGTCGAAGACGTCATCACCGGCTACGGCACCTATCCAATGCCGATCGGCCCCAAGGGTCTCGCCATGATCGATGCCCGCGATATTGCCGAGGTCGCCGCTCTTGAGCTGCTGCGTCGCGAACGGTCCAAGGAGCCGCTTGCGTTCGAGAGGATCAACCTCGTCGGTCCGCAGACACTGACCGGGACGGACATTGCCGCAATCTGGTCAGACGTACTCGCCCGCCCGATCAGCTACAGCGGCGACAATACGGAGGGTTTTGAGCAAAATCTCAAGCAGTTCCTGCCCGCCTGGATGGCCTACGACATGCGCCTGATGGGCGAGCGTTTCTTCACCGACGGGATGCTCCCCGAGGCCGGCGACGTCGAGCGCCTGACGGCACTTCTGGGTCGCCCACTGCGCCCGTATCGCGACTTCGCCTCAGCACTCGCTGCTTCCGTCTGACGCAAGCGCCTTCAGCACCAAGGCCGGCCTTCCGACGAGAACTGCCACCAGAACTCAGTAGGAACGCGGTGGCACGAACAGGCAGATCGTCTTGCCTGCGTCGAGGCCGGCCTGGTGCGCGCACCAGTGGAAATCGCCGTCGGGTGAGTCCTTGACCCGCTTGTCGCTCATCGGAACGACCTCCCCCGTTCCGGCGATGACATAGCCCTCCGGCTTTTCCAGCACCTCGCCGGTATGGGTGGTGCGGCAGTCGTAGTTTGCGCAGCAGGCGAAGGGATAGCTCCAGCCTTGCGGCTTCGCCGCCGTAGGCTTGGCGTCATGGGCGAAGGCGGGTGCGGTCAGCACCGCCATCGCGATTGCAAAGATCGGGGTGACGAACAAGGAAAACAGGAGTCGGCCAGCCGGTTGAACGGCTCTGGCCGATCGGAGAGTGGCAGCAGACATGGAAGCGTTCCTTTCAAACGAGCATCAAGCGTTTCGCTTGCCCGTTCCCGGAACGTGTCTTCCCAGTGGCCGGATCGTCAGGTCGCAGATATGCCGCGTCCGGCCATAAATGCTTTTTCTCTTCCAGCCCTCGGATGCTGGGCTGATTCCTTGGCCGGCGCAAGAAGTTGCTGCGCGAGGCCGCACATCTACGCCGCTATCTGCAACCGCTGACGAGATCCAAGGCCAGGCTCAACTCCCGGCAGACGGGCAACGAAACAACGGGATTGGCCGTATGTGGTTCCAGCCTATACGTCGCCTGGACCGGCGATCACATGCCCTTCATATTGCGGCAAGTCGTCGGCGATGGTGAACCATGGCGCCTTGGAGCCGACGAAGATGTGCGCGGTCGGCCGGATCGTCGGATCGTCGACCAACGTGCCCATGGCGACATGGACATAGGCGCCGTCGCGGACCAGCGAATACAGCAACGAGCCGCAGCGGCTGCAATGCGCGTCGTGGCCGCTGTCATCGCCGAAATGGATGAGCCCGTGATGCCCTTCGGCAAGGGCAAGTTTCTCGCGCTCGATGCCGGCGAAGGGCTTGAAGGCGGAACCTGTGGTGCGCCGGCAGTTCGAACAATGGCAGATCGCGGCATAGACGAACTCGTCCGCCACTTCATACTGAACCGTGCCGCAAAAGCATTTGCCGGTGAGCCTGCGACTCATGGTTCCTCCTTCGCTCCCCGCCAAGGGATGTTCTTATTCAAGTCAGCCGAGTCGAAAGTGGCGGAAGCGCAGGTATCAGCCATTCGCAGGCCGGCCTCAGCTGAATATGAACATATCCTAGTCGAGGTCGGCCACGGCTTCACCGGCACCGCCCTCGATGCGCTGCGACAACGAGGCTTCCATGAAGTCGTCGAGGTCGCCGTCGAGCACGCTCGACGGGCTGGTGCTCTCGACGCCGGTGCGCAGGTCCTTCACCAACTGGTAGGGCTGCAGCACATAGGAACGAATCTGGTGACCCCAGCCGATGTCGCTCTTCGACGCTTCTGTGGCATTGGCCACCGCTTCGCGCTTCTTCAGCTCTTCCTCGTAAAGGCGCGAGCGCAGCATTTCCCAGGCCTTCGCCTTGTTCTTGTGCTGCGAGCGTTCGGCCTGGCAGGCAACCGCGATGCCGGTAGCGATATGGGTGATGCGAACCGCCGAGTCCGTGGTGTTGACGTGCTGGCCGCCCGAACCGGATGAGCGGTAGGTGTCGATGCGTACATCGGATTCCGAGACGTCGATCTCGATCCTGTCATCGACGACCGGGTAGACCCAGACGCTGGAGAAGGACGTGTGGCGGCGCGCATTGCTGTCATAGGGTGAAATGCGGACCAGGCGATGAACGCCCGACTCGGTCTTCAGCCAGCCATAGGCATTGTGGCCCTTGATCAGGAGCGTGGCGGACTTGATGCCGGCCTCTTCGCCGTCATGGACTTCCAGCACTTCGACCTTGAAACGGCGACGCTCGGCCCAGCGCGTGTACATGCGCAGAAGCATCGAGGCCCAGTCCTGGCTCTCGGTGCCGCCGGCGCCGGCATGGACTTCGAGATAGGTGTCGTTGGCGTCGGCCTCGCCCGACAGCAGCGTCTCGACCTGGCGGGCCTTGGCCTCGCCCTGCATCGAGCGGAGGGCTGCTTCCGCCTCGGCGATCACGCTCTGGTCGCCCTCTTCCTCACCCAGTTCGATCAGGCCGATATTGTCTTCCAGCGCCTGAGTCAGGCTTTTGACGCCGGCGATCCCGTCTTCGAGGCCTTGGCGCTCGCGCATCAGCTTTTGCGCTTCCAGCGGATCATTCCAGAGGCTGGAATCCTCGGCGCGCACGTTCAGGTATTCAAGCCGCTTTATAGCCTGATCCCAGTCAAAGATGCCTCCTCAGCAGGGTGATCGCCTGCCTGATCTCGTCGACAATATTCTGCGTTTCCGCGCGCATGGCTGGTTGTTCTGTCCTGTTTTTGAAGTGGCGCTTGGGTCGGCGCGATACATAGGCACGGCATTGCTGCCTGTAAAGCGAAATGGGCCGGCTCAACAAGCCAGCCCACTCGACGTAAAAAATCAGGTCGTCAGTAGAGTCCGCCGCCGGGTGCCTGGATGGCTTCCGTAGCCTGCGGCGATAGCGGTCCGCCGGCGCCGTTGGACCCGTCGGCGCCCATGCCGATCACCCAATAGCTGTCGGCTGGGCCGGTGCCAGGCTTGAAGGCTTCGATGATGGTGCCGGGATCGCCCGACGCGGCACGCATGCCGGTCTTGCGGTTGATCGCGACCAGGTTCATGCCTTCCGGCACCTTGAAGTCGACATTCGGCGTGCCGTCCAGCGCAACGCGCATGAAGTCCTTGAAGATAGGTGCCGCCAGACCGCCGCCAGTGGCGCCATGGCCGAGACCGCGCGGCGTGTCGTAACCCATGTAAAGGCCGACGACGAGGTTCGGCGTATAGCCGATGAACCAGGCGTCCTTCTCGTCATTGGTCGTTCCGGTCTTGCCGGCGATGTGGCGGCCAAGCTCGGCGATGGTGGCGCCGGTACCGCGCTGGACGACGCCTTCCATCATCGAGGTGATCTGGTAGGCGGTCATCGGATCGAGCACCTGCTCGGAATTGTCGACCAGTTCCGGTTCGGGCTGGTTGTTCCATTCGGGCGCATTGCAACCTTCGCAGCCGCGCTCGTCCTGCTTGAACACGGTCTTGCCGTAGCGGTCCTGGATGCGGTCGATGAGCGAGGGTTTGATCGACTTGCCGCCATTGGCCATGATCGAATAGGCCGACACCATGCGCATCACCGTCGTCTCGCCGGAACCCAGCGCCATCGGCAGATACGGCGCCAGATGGTCGTAGACGCCGAAACGCTCGGCATATTCCACCACCAGCTTCATTCCCATGTCGTTGGCGAGCCGCACCGTCATCAAATTGCGCGACTTTTCGATACCGGAGCGCAAGGTCGCGGGGCCGGCCACCGTGCCGTCATAGTTCTTCGGCGTCCAGGTCGTGTTGCCGCTCTGGATGGTGATCGGTCCGTCCATGATAACCGAGGCCGGCGTATAGCCATTGTCGAGCGCGGCCGAATAGACGATCGGCTTGAAGGACGATCCCGGCTGGCGCATCGCCTGCGTGGCGCGGTTGAACTCCGACTGCGCATAGGAGAAGCCGCCGACCATGGCCAGCACGCGGCCGGTATGTGGATCCATGGCGATCAGGCCGCCCTCCACTTCCGGCACCTGGCGCAACGTGTAGGCGGCTTCCGACCCTTCGTTCTTCTGCACGAAGATGACGTCGCCGGGCTGCAGTACATCGGCCGGAGACTTGGCCTTGACGGTCTTGCCATCGACCACATGGCGCATGGCAAAGCTCATGTCTTCCTTGCTGACGGCGCCTTCGATGCGTTCCTTGACGATATCGCCCGAAATCTGCCGCGTCGGCTGCAGGCCGATGGAAAGGCCGGTCGCCGAGCTGTCGAGCACGACGGCAAGCGACCATTCCGGCACGTCTTCCAGCCCCTTGACGTTGCCCAGCGCCACGCCCCAGTCGCCGGAAGCATCGATATGCGTCACCGGTCCGCGATAGCCGCGCAGCGTGTCGTATTTGAGCAAGCCGTTCTGCATCGACTTGCGGGCGATGAGCTGGATCTTCGGATCGAGTGTCGTGCGCACCGAAAGGCCGCCCTCATAGAGCGCGTTCTCGCCATAGCGCGAGATGATCTGGCGGCGCACTTCCTCGGTGAAATATTCGCCCGCAAACAAATAAGAGCCATTGCGGCGCGGAGTCACGCCGAGCGGCTCGGCCTTGGCCTTGTCGCCTTCCTCGCGCGTCACGTAGCCGTTCTCGACCATCTGGTCGATGACCCAGTTGCGGCGCTCGATGGCGCGGTCGGCATGCTTGAAGGGATGGTAGTTGTTGGGCCCCTTCGGCAGCGACGCCAGATAGGCGGCTTCCGCGACGGTGAGTTCGTTGACCGACTTGTCGAAATAGGTCAGTGCCGCGCCCGCAACGCCATAGGCGCCGAAACCGAAGAAGATTTCGTTGAGATAGAGCTCAAGGATGCGGTCCTTCGAATAAGCCTGCTCGATGCGGAAGGCCAGGATCATCTCCTTGATCTTGCGCTCGTAGGTCTGGTCCGAGGACAAGAGGAAGTTCTTCGCCACCTGCTGGGTGATGGTCGAGGCGCCGACCTGGCGCCTGCCCGAACCCAGATTCTGCAGGTTGACGTAGATGGCGCGGCCAAGCCCGGTGATGTCGATGCCGGGATGGTTGTAGAAATTCTTGTCCTCGGCCGACAGGAACGCCGCCTTGACCCGGTCCGGAACCGCCTGGATCGGCAGATAGAGCCGCCGTTCGCGCGCATATTCGGCCATCAGCGAGCCGTCGGAAGCATGGATGCGGGTCGTCACTGGCGGCTCGTACTTGGCCAGGACCTCGTAGTCGGGCAGGTCTTTCGACAGATGGCTGATGTATATCGCCACGCCCGCGGCGACCATAAGCGCCAGCGTCGTGCCGATACCAAAGAAATAGCCGATAAGACGAATCATGCCCGCTCCAGTCCGAGGTTCGGGAATTTCCTAGACGAAGGCGCCTTTCGCGCAAGCCTTCGCAACTGTCCCGATCCGTGATGGAAAACCCATGTCGCCACCATGTGGGCAAAATACGGCAGTGCCCGGTTTCGGCATCCCCCACCGGAAATAAAAGCGCCTGGTGTTGTCCCCGTGCAACGCTGCCTCCGGTCGTGGGCGGCGGCGACCATCTCAGCCTCCGGTTCCCGTTCCCATCTTGGCGGAGGCAAACAGGGCGACGGCGTTGGTGATGCTCTGCGCCGCCTTGCCGCGCCAGTCGGCGTCGAGCAGTTGCGCCTCATCCTTGGCGTTGGAGAGATAGCCGAGTTCGACCAGCACCGACGGCACATCGGGCGCTTTCAGCACTTTGAAGCCGGCCGAGCGCTGCGGATTGTTGATCAGGCCGACGCTGGTGGACAACTGGCCGACCAGAGTGTGGGCAAAGCTCATCGAGAAATTATGCGTCTCGCGGCGGATCAGGTCGATCAGTATGTCGGTGACTTCCTTGTTGTCGTCCTTGATCACCATGCCGGCGAACTGGTCGGAGAGGTTTTCGCGGTCGGCAAGCGCCTGCGCTTCCGGGTCGGATGCCTTGTCGGAGACGGTATAGACGGTGGCGCCTCTGATACCCTTGACGCTGATCGTGTCGGCATGGATCGAGATCAAAAGGTCGGCCTCGTGCTGCCGGGCGATGCGCACGCGGTCATCGAGCCGCAGGAACTCGTCGGTATCGCGCGTCATGAACACGTCGTAGTTGGCGACGGCGGCGAGCTTGTCGCGCAATTCGGTGGCGAAGGCCAGCGTCACGTTCTTCTCGATGGTGCCGTTGAGGCCTTCGGCGCCACCGTCGATGCCGCCATGGCCGGGATCGATGACGATGGTGAAGCGATGCCCGGGATTGGAGATCGGCCCTGTGCCGACCCTGGAGCCCTTGTCGGTGGAGACGGTCGAGCCAGTGGTCAGCGCCTGGTTGGCAAGGGCTTCGTCGAACTCGCGGTCGGAGGCTGCCGACATGTCGATGGCGATGCGATAGCCTGCGCCGTCCTCGTTCTTGAGCACCTCGAGCTTGTCGACCGAGAACGGCCCCTTGCCGGTCAGGATCAGCCGCGATCCCTCGCCCTGATCGCCATAACGCACCGCTTTGACCAGGCCGCGGGCCTTGGCGTCCTTCGCGCCAATGGCGAATCGGGTGCGCGGCAGGTCCACGACCAGCCGGTTGGGGCCGCGCAGCAGGAACCATTTGATGTCGGGCTCGCGGTCGAAATCGATGACGATGCGCATCTTGGTTGCGTCGCCGGCCATCTTGTAGGCGGTGGCGCCGAGTGGCGAATCGGCGGCGCGTGAAACCGGCGCAAAAGCAAGGCAAAGCGCCAGCAGCAACAGCACACAGGCCGCGCGCAGGAAACGGCCTGCACGGTCATGGCCCTTGTCTGTGGTGCCCGCCAGTCCCATTTCTTTGCAGTCGCTCCCGGTTTGGCGCCTTGCGCCGCGTGGTTGGTCGAAATGCCGGTCAGGCCGCAGACTCGATTAATGATTGGTATCCAGAGAAGGTTAACCAAGCCTTTTCATTGAGGATTAAGGCCTGTGCTTCCGTTACGGCACTGCTTTTTGCCGGCATCCGAAATCGGGGTTGCCTTCCACCCCGTCAAATCATAAAAGCGATGGTGGATCACTGCAATCCTGGAACCGCTTCTCCCGCAGCTTCCTGCTACAGGTCAGATGAAAGGCGGCTCCTTTCGCTCCAGCGAAAAGGCTTAGGTGATCGCGACGAATTTCGCAGGTGTGCGCCCGTGGCGGGGGAATCGCCTGCGTGAGGAAAACGGCCGGGTTTGTTCCCGTGCCGGCTCTGTATGAGCAAACAAGCTGGTCCGGTTCGTCCGGGCTTTGGTTCAAAAGGTTCTGCTGGTGACGATGGCTTCAAGCGCAATCATGGAAAGGTCCGCATCAAACCGCGCCATTGTGGCTGCGGGCGGCACCGCCATGGCGCTCAAGCGGCGTCCGGCGGACATTCAGACATCCGGCACCCACATCCCAGACACGCAGCAGCGGGCTTTGCCTCGCAAGCTGCGGCTGACGGCTGCCGGGAGGAAACGAAATAATGCCCAACAAAATGCTGATAGACGCCTCCCACCCGGAGGAAACACGCGTTGTCGTTATCCGCGGCAACCGTATTGAAGAATTCGACTTTGAATCTCAGGACAAGAAGCAGCTCAAAGGAAACATCTATCTCGCCCGCGTAACGCGCGTCGAACCTTCCCTTCAGGCAGCCTTTGTCGAATATGGCGGCAACCGTCACGGTTTCCTCGCCTTCAGTGAAATTCACCCCGACTATTACCAGATCCCGGTCGCCGATCGTCAGGCTTTGCTGCGCGCTGAAGCGCAGGAAGCCGAGGACGAGGAGAACGAGGACAATGACGGCGACGACCGCCAGAGCCGCGATCGCGGCCGGCGCGGCCGCCGGCGCGGCGGCAAGGGTCGTGAGCGGGGCGAACACAAGCGCGACGCCGGCGCCGATGATGAGAACGGCGAACATGGCGATGCCGGCAGCGATGCCGTCTCCGAAGCGCCTGCTTCCGAGCATGCCGCGGCCAATACCGCCGGGCATGACGATCATGCCGGGCATGGCGACAGCGAAGCCTCCGACGCCGAGACATCCGGGACCGAACCGTCGGAAGGCGGCCCGACATCGATCGCGGCAAGCGTCGAAGCGGATGTGATCTCCGAAGCTGTCCCTGCGGCGGAGCCGGGTGACGAAAGGTCGTCCAGCGAGGCAAGTGGCGAAGCCACCTCCGAGGACAATGATCGCGGCATGCTGGAAGAGGTGCAGTCCTCGCATCCGGACGACCACGAAATCGAATCCGTAGGCGCCGAGGATGCGCTGGAAGAGGTGCGCAGCCGCCGCAAGCCGGTGCGCCGCCAGTACAAGATTCAGGAAGTCATCAAGCGCCGGCAGATTCTGCTGGTGCAGGTGGTCAAGGAAGAGCGCGGCAACAAGGGCGCTGCACTCACCACCTATCTGTCGCTTGCCGGCCGCTATTCCGTGCTGATGCCCAACACCGCACGCGGCGGCGGCATTTCGCGCAAGATCACCAGTGCGGTCGACCGCAAGCGCCTCAAGGAGGTCGTTGCCGATCTCGATGTGCCGCAGGGCATGGGCGTCATCCTGCGCACCGCCGGCGAAAGCCGCACCAAGGCGGAAATCAAGCGCGACTACGAATATCTGATGCGGCTTTGGGAAAACGTCCGCAATCTGACGCTGCAATCCACCGCCCCTGCCCTCGTCTATGAGGAAGGCAGCCTGATCAAGCGCTCGGTGCGCGACCTCTACAACAAGGATATTGACGAGATTCTTGTCTCCGGCGAGGAAGGCTACCGCGAGGCCAAGGATTTCATGCGCATGCTGATGCCGAGCCACGCCAAGGTGGTTCAGCCGTTCCGCGACACGACGCCGATCTTCGTGCGCAACGGCATCGAGGCGCAGCTCGACCGCATGCTGCAGCCGCAGGTGACGCTGAAGAGCGGCGGCTATATCATCATCAACCAGACCGAGGCGCTGGTCGCCATCGACGTCAATTCGGGCCGCTCCACCAAGGAGCACTCGATCGAGGACACCGCTCTCCACACCAACCTTGAAGCGGCGGAAGAAGTCGCCAGGCAATTGAGGCTGCGCGATCTCGCCGGCCTGATCGTCATCGACTTCATCGACATGGAGGAGAACCGCAACAACCGCTCCGTCGAGAAGCGGCTGAAGGATCACCTCAAGAACGACCGTGCCCGAATCCAGGTCGGCCGCATCTCGCATTTCGGCCTGATGGAGATGTCGCGCCAGCGCATCCGCGCCAGCGTGCTGGAATCGACCATGAAGCCGTGCCCACATTGCGGCGGCACCGGCCATGTGCGCTCCGATTCGTCCGTGGCGCTGATGGTGGTGCGGGCGATCGAGGAATTCCTGCTCAAGGATTCGCGCAGCCACATCACGGTGCGGACCCCGGCGGCGACCGCTCTCTATGTGCTCAACCACAAGCGCGGCACGCTGGTGGAACTCGAAAGCCGCTTTGGCCTGACCATCACCGTCGAGGCCGATGATACGGTCGGTGTGCAGCACTACGCGATCTTCCGCGGCGCCATTGCCGAAAAGCCGGAAGGCTTTGTCGAAGCGCGAACCTTCCCGGCCTATGTCGAGCCGGAAGAGCCCGAGGACGAGATCGTCATCGAGGAGGAAGACGACGAGGTTGTGGTACAGGCCGAGCAGCTGCGCCAGGCGCAGCCGCAATCGCAGCAGCAGCAGCCGAGATCGGCTGAGGACGGCGAAGGCCGCGACCGCAAGCGTCGCAAGCGCCGCAGGCGGCGCGGCGGCAAGGATCGCGAACGCGAACATGGCGATCGCGAGCATGGCGCCGAAGGTGCTTCGGTTTCGGCGGCAAGCGACGACTTTGCCGCTGAACCAGGCGATGACGATGCAACACAGCAAGACGAAGCCCAGGTTGGCGCCGTCGAAACGGTGGAAGCATCAGATGACGCCCAGGGCAAGAAGCGCCGTCGCGGCAAGCGCGGCGGCAAGCGCAATCGTCGCGAAGACGGCACGGAGACCGAAGCCGGCGAAACCGCCTCGGTGGCCGAGGCCGCTGAAGTCGGAACGGCCGCAAGCGAGCCCGTAGCAGCCGTAGCGGTTGAAGAAGCAGCGGCTCCCGCCGCGGCGAACGACGACGCTCCAGCCGAAAAGCCGAAGAAGAAGCGCGCTTCAAGGGCAAAGAAGGCTGTGGTGGAAGTCGCCGATGAGACGGCGGCCGAGGCTGCACCGGAAGCTGCCGTCGAAGCTGCCGCCCCCGCTGCGGCCGATGCCGCCACGGAAACGACCGTCGACGACGAGCCCGCCAAGGCTCGCCCGTCACGGCGCAAAGCCGTGGCCGCGGATACCTCCGCGGTGCCGGTGGTTTCCTCCAGCGTTGCCGACGAGGCAAAGGCCGAGGAAAAGCCGAAGCGCGCCGGCTGGTGGCAGCGGAAGGGCTTTTTCTAAGCTATTCAGCCGATTAAAATAGGTTCCTGACAAAAATCCCGCGCCGTTCAAACCACGGCGCGGGATTTTTGCATGCGCGAATGACGGAAGGCGTCAGGGGGCGAAAATCGACCAGTTCATCATCCTGGCCAGTTTTTCCAAGGCGATCGACCCCAGCTTGGAATTGCCGTTGGCGTTCAAGCCCGGCGACCATACGGCGAGCGAAGCAACACCCGGCACGATCCCCAATATGCCGCCGCCGACGCCGCTTTTGCCGGGAATGCCGACACGGAAGGCGAAATCGCCGGAACCGTCATAGTGGCCACAGGTCAGCATCATGGCGCCGATGCGCCGCGCCCGCTCGGCAGACACCACGGAGTGCCCGGTTGCCGGGTTTCTGCCGCCATTGGCGAGGAAGCGGCCGGCCAGCGCCAATTGCCGGCAGCTCATGGCGATGGCGCAATGGTGGAAGTACACGCCCAGCGCCAGCTCCGGTGCATGGTTGAGATTGCCGAAGGATTTCATGTAGTTGGCAAGCGCGAAGTTGCGATAGCCGGTGGCGCGTTCGGAAGCCGCGACCTCGCGGTCGATGATGATCGCTTCGTCATCGGCAAGGAACTGGATGAAGCGCAGGATTTCGCCGATCGCCTCGCGCGGCTGGTGGCCGGCAAGCAGTATGTCGGAGACCACGATGGCGCCGGCATTGATGAACGGATTGCGCGGAATGCCGTTCTCATGCTCGAGCTGCACGATCGAGTTGAACGGATTGCCCGACGGCTCGCGTCCGACACGCTGCCACAGCGCGTCGCCGACATTGCCGAGCGCCAACGTGAGCGTAAACACCTTGGAGATGGACTGGATCGAAAACGCCTGGTCGGCGTCGCCGGCGACCAGCACGCGGCTGTCATTGGTCACCGCGGCAATGCCGAATTTCTTCGGATCGACCTTGCCGAGCTGCGGAATGTAGGTGGCGACCTCGCCGCGATCGGAGCGCTCGGCCATCTCGGCGGCGACGTCGGCCAGCGCTTGTTTAAGATCCGGCATGCTCGTCCCCGCTATTTCAGCCAGCGCTCGATGCGCGCCATCGCCTCGACCATGTCGTCATGGCTGCCGGCATAGGAAAAGCGCATCGTGCGGTGTCCTGCCAGTGGATCGAAATCGCGACCGGGCGTCGCCGCCACATGCGCCTCGGCCAGCATCTTGCGCGCAAAGGCCATGCTGTCATTGGTATGCCGGGTAACATCGCAGAAAGCGTAGAAGGCGCCGTCCATCGGCGCCGCCAAGGGAAATCCGAGTTCCGGAAGGCGCCGCATCAACAGCTCGCGGTTCCAGGCATAGCGCGCCTTCACCGCTTCCAGCTCTTCCGCCGCCTTGAAGGCTTCGATCGCCGCGATCTGCGACAGTTCCGGCGGCGAGATGTAGAGGCTCTGGGCGATGCGCTCGATCGGCCTCACCAGAGCTTCCGGCAGCACCATCCAGCCGATGCGCCATCCGGTCATGCAATAATATTTCGAGAAGGAATTGATCACCGTCACGCCTGAGCCATGGGCCAGCGCCGTGGTGTCGGGCGCGGCATAGGCCAGCCGGTGATAGATTTCGTCCGATATCACCGCGATGCCGAGTTCTTCGGCCGTTCTCACCAGTGCGGACAACTCGTCGACGGGAATGACCGCACCTGTCGGATTGGCCGGGCTGGCGAACAACACACCCTTCAGCGGTTTTTCCCGGTGCGCCGATTTCAAATGTTCGGCATGAAGATAGGCGTCGCTGCCGAGCTCGATCTCGACGATCTGGATACCGAGCGCGGCCATGATGTTGCGGTAGGCCGGATAGCCGGGTGCTGCGATGGCGACGCGGTCGCCGGGATCGAACATCGCAAGGAATGCCAGATTGAAGGCGGCCGACGATCCCGTGGTCACGGCGATCCGGTTCGGCGCGACATCGATCCCGTAATGGTCGCCATAATGCGTGGCGATCGCCTTGCGCAGATCCGCCAGACCGAGCGTGTCGGTATAGCCGATGCGTCCGATCCTCAGCGCATTTGCGGCTGCTTCCCTCACGCCCACGGGCGCCGGATCGGATGGCTGGCCGACGGCCATGGAGACGACAGGCACGCCCGTCGCCTTCAGCCGGTTGGCTTCGGCCAGAATGTCCATGGCGTGAAACGGCTCGACTTCACCGCGGCGCGACAGCGAAACTACCATTTGACCTCCGTCCGGCCCGCCGCTCGAAGCCATGAACCGGCGGCAGCGCCGCACAAATGCCCGATTGATGTGAGGATCACAAGTTCGCCTAGTTTCGGTGCCGTGACTTTTCATCGTTCGCCCGCTCGTTTACCAGTGTACCTCATGCTGAGCCGACCCAAATCGACGATGTCCAAATCTTCCATCGGGAAGACAGCGCGCGGCTTCGCGACGCTTTTGCTTGCGGCCGCCATCGCTGTCACCGGCTCGGTGACGGCCTTCGCCCAGGCGGTGCCGGTCGTGCGCGATGCCGAGATCGAGGCGCTGGTGCGCGACTATGCGCGGCCGATCTTCAAGGCGGCCGGTCTTGCCAATGACGGTGTCGATATCGTTCTGGTCAACGATCAGAGCTTCAACGCCTTCGTTACCGGGCGCCGGCTGTTCATCAACACCGGCGCGCTGATGCAGGCCGAAACGCCCAACGAGATCATCGGCGTCATCGCCCATGAGGCCGGCCACATCGCAGGCGGCCATCAGCAGAAATTGCGCGACCAGCTCGAGCGCGCCAAGACCATGGCCATCATCGCCACGCTGCTTGGCGCCGGCGCCATCGTTGCCGGCGCCACCACCAACAGCCGCGGCCTTGCCGGCGCCGGCATGGGTGTCGCCGCGGGCGGCGGCGAGATGGCGCAGCGCAGCATTCTTGCCTACCAGCGCACCGAAGAGTCGACCGCCGACCGCTCTGCCATCACCTATCTCAATGCCACCGGCCAGTCCGGCATGGGCATGCTGAAGACCTTCGCCCGCTTCCAGAGCGCGCTGTCGCTTTCCGGCACGCAGGTCGATCCCTACCGCATCAGCCACCCGATGCCGCAGGAGCGCATCGCCAATCTCGAAGTGCTGGTCAAGCAGAGCCCTAACGTCGACAAGGTCGATCCGCCGGCACTGCAGCAGCGGCACGACATGATGCGCATCAAGATCGCCGCCTATATGGGCGGCCAGGCCGCGGCCACGCGGCTGATCCGCAAGGCCCCGGGCAGCCTCGCCTCGCGCTATGGCGAAGCGCAGATGGCCTATCTCTACGGCAATCTGGGTGCGGCGCTGACCAAGGCCAATGCACTGATCAAGGAACAGCCGAAGAACCCCTACTTCCAGGAAATGCGCGGCGACATACTGATGAAGGCCAACAAGCCCAAGGACGCCGCGGACGCCTATGCCAAGGCGGTCAGCCTCGATCCGGTGAGGTCGGGCCTGTTGCCCGTTTCTCTCGGCCAGGCGCTGATGGCCATCGGCACGCCCGATTCGCTGAAGAAGGCGGTGGTGCAGATCAACAACGGCCTCGGGCGCGACAAGGAAAACACGGTCGGATACCGCTATCTCGCCCAGGCCTATGGCGAGCTTGGCAACATTCCGGCGGCGGAACTCGCCACCGCCGAGGGCCACTTTTATTCCGGCGATTACACGAATGCGAAAATTTTCGCCATGCGCGCGCAAAAAGACTTGAAGCGCGGCGAGCCCGGCTGGATTCGGGCGCAGGACATCATAAACTACAACCCTTCAGGCAAACTCAAGAAATGAACCTTCCGGTCGCCCGCTGCGACTAGGAAAGATCGGAACCGGCAAGAGGATCAGACGATGAACAAGGCAATATTGCTCGGCACGACGGGAGTGGCGGCTGCTCTTGCCATGCTCGCTTTCGGGTTCGTCGCCGGCAGCCCGCAGGTGGCTAAGGCCGGCACGGCGCAGACCGTGCAGACCGCCTCTGCCGACACCAAGATCGATCGCACCGAGGTCGAGGGTATTATCCGCGACTATCTCCTGAAGAACCCCGAAGTGCTGCTCGAAGTGCAGGAGGCGCTCGAGGCCAAGCAGAAGGAAGAGCAGCGCATAGCCAGCCTCGGCGTCATCGAGAAGGCCAAGTCCGAGATTTTCAACTCGACCTTCGACGGCGTCGTCGGCAATCCGAAGGGCAAGGTCACCATCGTCGAATTCTACGACTACAATTGCGGCTTCTGCAAACGCGCCATCGACGACATGCAGGCTCTGACAAAGGCCGATCCGGAGCTGCGCTTCGTGCTCAAGGAATTCCCGATCCTCGGGCCGGATTCGCAAAAGGCCAGCGTCGTCTCGATGGCTTTCCACCTGATGCATCCGGAGAAATACGGCGAGTTCCACAACGCCCTGCTCGGCGGCCAGGGCCGCGCCACCGAGGCGGCGGCCATCAAGGTTGCGCTGTCGCTAGGCGCCGATGAGGCGAAATTGCGCGAGAAGATGAAGGACCCGACCATCACCGAGGCCTTCGCCAAGACCTTCGACCTTGCCAACAAGCTGGCCATCACCGGAACGCCGTCCTATGTCGTCGGCAATGAAGTTGTGTTCGGCGCGCTCGGCCAGGAAGTGCTGGCTGAAAAGATCGAGGCGGCGAAAGCCGCACTCTGATCTTGCACGCGAGCCTATTTCTCACGGGCACATTTCCGCCTGTTGTGGACAGTGAAAGATCGCACTTGTGCTCTTTCCGCGGGCGGCTATGCCCATTATAGAAGGCCCTGCGCGCCGGCTTGAGGTCGGCGTCGGAAAAGGTCGGCATTTTTGAAAACGATTTTCGTCCTGAACGGCCCCAACCTGAACGCGCTCGGCAAGCGCGAGCCGGGCATCTATGGCGGCAAGACGCTTGCCGCGATCGCCAACGACTGCAAGCAGGCGGGCGCCGCCCTTGGCCTCGAGATTGATTTTCGCCAGTCGAACCATGAGGGCGACCTCGTCGACTGGATCCAGGAAGCCGGCGACAAGGCAGCCGGCATCGTCATCAATCCGGGTGCCTACAGCCACACCTCGATTGCCATTCACGACGCCATCCGCGCTGTCGCGCCGCTGCCCGTCGCCGAAGTTCACCTCTCCAACATCCACGCGCGGGAACCATTCCGCCACGTCTCCATGGTCGCGCCGGTCGCTGTCGGCATGATCTGCGGGTTCGGGCCGCTTGGCTACTCGCTGGCGCTGCAGGCGCTGGCGGCACGCCTATGACCGGCCCACAAACAGAAGGCTCGAAAATGTCGATAAAGAAGACCGGTGTTGACCAGCAACTGATCCGCGATCTCGCGGGCATACTGAACGACACCAATCTCACCGAGATCGAAGTCGAGCTCGGCGACCTGAAGGTGCGCGTGTCGCGCCAGGCGCCGGCCGTCCACGCCATCGCCGCCCCGCAGGCCGGTTATGCTCCGGCAGCGCAGCAGCCCGCGGCGGGCGCGGCTGCCGCACCAGCAGTGGCCGACCCGTCCAAGAACGCGGTCCCCTCGCCGATGGTCGGCACCGCCTATCTCGCGCCCTCGCCCGACGCCAAGGCCTTCATCGAAGTCGGCCAGAAGGTCAAGGAAGGCCAGACGCTGCTGATCATCGAAGCGATGAAGACGATGAACCAGATCCCTTCGCCGCGCGCCGGCACGGTGACGGCGATCCTGTTCGAGGACGGCCAGCCGGTCGAGTACGGCATGCCGCTCGTCGTGATCGAGTAGAGCGGGCCGGATGTTCCAGAAGATCCTCATCGCCAACCGCGGCGAAATCGCGCTTCGGGTGCTGCGCGCCTGCAAGGAACTCGGCATCCAGACCGTGGTCGTGCATTCGACCGCCGACGCTGACGCCATGCATGTCAGGCTCGCCGACGAAAGCGTGTGCATCGGTCCGCCGCCGTCGCGCGACAGCTATCTCAACATCCACCAGATCGTCGCCGCCTGCGAGATCACCGGCGCCGACGCCGTGCATCCGGGCTACGGTTTCCTGTCGGAGAACGCAAAGTTCGCCGATATCCTCGCCGCCCACAACATCACCTTCATCGGTCCGTCGGGCGACCATATCCGCATCATGGGCGACAAGATTGAGGCCAAGCGCACGGCAAAGCGGCTCGGCATTCCGGTTGTGCCGGGCTCCGACGGCGCCGTCACCGATCAAAAGGAAGCCAGGCGCATTGCCGCCGAGATCGGCTATCCCGTGATCATCAAGGCTTCGGCAGGCGGTGGCGGGCGCGGTATGAAGGTCGCCCTTACCGAAGCCGATCTCGAGATCGCCTTGCAGACAGCCAGCACGGAAGCCGGCGCGGCCTTCGGCGACGATGCCGTCTACATCGAGAAATACCTGGAAAAGCCGCGCCACATCGAGGTGCAGGTATTCGGCGACGGCGCCGGCCGCGGCGTGCATTTCGGCGAGCGCGACTGTTCGCTGCAACGCCGCCACCAGAAAGTCTGGGAAGAGGCGCCCTCGCCGGCCCTCAACGCCGAGGAGCGCGCCCGCATCGGCAATATCTGTGCCAAGGCCATCGCCGACCTCGGCTACTCCGGCGCAGGCACCATCGAATTCCTGTACGAGAATGGCGAGTTCTACTTCATCGAGATGAACACGCGGCTGCAGGTCGAGCATCCGGTGACGGAGGCGATCACCGGCATCGATCTCGTCCACGAACAGATCCGCGTTGCCTCCGGCGGCGGGCTTTCGGTGCGCCAGGAGGACATCAAGTTCAACGGCCACGCCATAGAATGCCGCATCAATGCCGAGGACCCGCGCACCTTCACGCCTTCGCCCGGCACGATCACGCATTTCCACACGCCTGGCGGTCTCGGCATCCGCGTCGATTCCGGTGTCTATTCCGGCTACAAGATCCCGCCCTATTATGACAGCCTGATCGGCAAGCTGATCGTGCACGGCCGCAACCGCGTCGAATGCATGATGCGGCTGCGCCGGGCGCTCGACGAGTTCGTCGTCGATGGCATCAAGACGACGCTGCCGCTGTTTCGCGACCTGGTCGGCAATGCCGATATCGCCAATGGCGACTACGACATCCACTGGCTGGAAAAGTATCTGGCCAAAGAGGAATAGCGCCCGACTTGCCGCTATGATGCCGCGATGACCCGTCCTTACGCTCCCGGCTATCGCATTCCGACCGACCTGTTGCTCAAGGCCTATGCCTCGGGCGTCTTCCCGATGGCCGAGAGCGCTTCCGACCCGGAAGTGTTCTGGGTGCGGCCGGAGACGCGCGGCATCATTCCGCTCGATGGCTTCCACACGCCGAAGAGCTTGAAGAAGACGATCCGCAAGCACCCGTTCGACATCCGCTTCGATTTCGATTTCGAGGCGACGATCGACGGCTGCGCCGAAAAGCGCGAGGAGCGCCGCTCGACCTGGATCAACGCGCCGATCCGCGAAGCCTATATCGAGCTGCATCGTCTTGGGCACTGCCATTCGGTCGAGGCATGGCGCGAGGAACGGCTGGTCGGCGGCCTCTATGGCGTCTCGCTCGGTCGCGTGTTCTTCGGCGAAAGCATGTTCGCCCGGGAAACCGACGCGTCCAAGACCTGCCTGTATCATCTGGTCGAGCGGCTGAAGGCGCGCGGCTTTGCCCTGCTCGACACGCAATTCACCACCGAGCATCTCAAACGCTTCGGCGCGGTCGACGTGCCGCGCGTCAAATACGAGAAGATGTTGGCCGACGCGCTGAAGGGCGAAGCCGTTTTTTATCCCTGACCGGAGACCGAGCGGCCGAGCCGGCTCGACCGGTGAAAGGGGTCAGCCCTTCGCGGTTTCCATCGGCGTTTGCGAATGGAACATCATCTTCCAGCCGTTGACACGGTGGACATAGCCAGTGCTGACCAGCGCCGCGTAGGGCTCGCCGTTTTCTCGTGTCGCATGAGCCTCATAGGTCAGCATGATAATGTCGCTGCCGGGCTCGATGATACCCTTGAGGTCGATCTGAAGGTCGCGCCAGCGGTTGGGCTTGGTCGCGGTCTTGGCCAGATCGGCATTGTCCATTGCCTGTGCCATCTCAGGAAATGCCACCAGGCATTCTGTGTCGACATTGGCGGCGTAGTAAGCTTCGTCGCCCGTCCAGAACCCCTTTTCGAGTTCGAGCAGGTCGTCTTTGCTGGCCGTGATCCGTTTGCTGTCCGACATCAGAATATCCTCCAAGCGCGCAAATGCGCGGTCGTCCATTGCCCAACGCATGGTGGCCATGACGGTTCCGGAGGATCAGTTGGTGTTGGTCGCGTCAGGTTCCGTGGGGTCTGGCTGTTCGGCGGCCGGAGCAGCGGCGGGCTTTGGCTTGGACGTGTCGACCTTGGGCGTCTCGGCATTGGCCGCGTCGGGCGGCGGCACATCCGACTTCTGCTTGCAGCCCTTTAGCCAGACGTCATAGACGGCGTGCTCGACGGCGTTTAGGCCGGGGCTCTCGGCGAACATCCAGCCGGTGAAGATGCGGCGGATCTTGCGGTCGAGCGTGATCTCGTCGACTTCGACGAAGGAATCGGTCTTCGGCTCTTCATTCTCCGGCCGCGAATAGCAGATGCGCGGCGTCACCTGCAAAGCGCCGAACTGCACGGTTTCGTCGATGTAGACATCGAAGGTGATGATACGGCCGGTGATCTTGTCGATGCCGGCAAATTCGGCGACCGGATTGGTGATGCGATCGGAGATTGCGGGTGCTGCCGCAGGCGCCTGCGCCGCCGCAAACGCTGTCGGGAACATGGCGACAGCGCCAATTGCCGCCAGTCCGGCCATCGATGTCAGGCTGAAAATGTTCATGCGGAGATACCGGTGGTTTGGGCCCGGGTGATTCTGTCACGCCCAAGGCTATTCGCCGTTGTCATATCAGCAAGCAGCTAAACGCCAATTGTGGCGACAAAGGACCGGCCGGCGGTCAAGAACCAGGCGTCCACGCATCGTAGTCGCCCGTCACCTGCGGACGGTGCTGATTGGTGAGCACGGAACCCTTCGGGCGATAAGCCGCCGGTGTTCCCGTCAGGTTCGGCTCGTGCGCCTTTTCCCATTCGCGCGGGCGATAGTCGTCGCTTGGCGGCGCCACATCGACGCGGTGATGCATCCAGCCGTGCCAGCCCGGAGGGATCGCCGACGCCTCCGAATAATTGGCGTAGATGACCCAGCGGCGGGTGCGGCCTTCCGAATCGACGCCGCCTTCGTAGTAGACATTGCCGGCCCCATCCTGGCCGACCTTGTTGCCGTGGCGCCAGGTGTGAAAACGGGTTCCCAGCGTCTGGCGGTTCCACCAGGTGAAAAACTGCAGAAGGAAAGTTTTCATTCAGATCCTCGCGGGCGCGCGGCGGTGGCTGTTCCCTGCTTATGGCGTCAGGCCTTGGCGAAGGCAAGGGTTTTGCGGCGCCTGCGGCACTGACGACATGCCGAAACGCTCGGTCATTGGCCGATCCATTTCGCACCTGCGAACCGACGCTTGCCAAGCCGGCTGCGTCTTCCTAAAGCTCTCATCGCCCGGCGCTGCCGCATGACCCCGAAAATCGAGATCGATTTTCGGAAAGGATCATGCGCAAACCAAAGTGCTACAGCGTCCTTTGCGCGTCCACGGGACGCGCGGCGCTGTAGTCAACGCCGGCTGCGGGAGGTGAGGAATGGCCCCAGCTGTCGCCAGGATCAGTGCGGAGACAATACGCGCCCGCAAGGGCGGCGTGCCGGTCGTATGCCTTACCGCTTACACCTATCCCGTCGCCCGCCTGCTCGACGATCATGTCGACCTTCTCCTGGTCGGCGACAGCGTTGCCATGGTGCTGCATGGCCACAAGACCACGCTCGGCGCCTCGCTGGAGATGATGATCGCCCATGGCCAGGCCGTGATGCGCGGTTCATCAAAGGCCTGCGTGGTGGTCGATATGCCGGCCGGCAGCTACGAGACTTCAGAAGCGCAAGCCCTCGCCTCGGCGCGCCGCATCTCTGAGGAAACCGGCTGCCAGGGGGTGAAGCTGGAAGGCGGCGGCGACGTCGCCCTCCAGATCGCCGCAATCGTCGCGGCCGGCATTCCAGTGATGGGCCATATCGGCTTGCAGCCGCAATCGGTGGAAAAGGATGGTGGCTACAAGATCAAGGGCCGCACGCCGGGGAATGTTGCCGCGCTCATGCGCGACGCCGACGCGGTCGAGAAAGCCGGCGCGTTTTCGCTGGTCATCGAGGGCACGGTCGAGACCGTTGCCGCCGACCTCACCCGGCGCATTGCCATCCCAACCATCGGCATCGGCGCCAGCCGCGATTGCGACGGCCAGATCCTGGTCATCGACGACATGGTCGGCCTGACGGTCGACCGGGTGCCGAAATTCGTCAAGGAATACGCCGATTTGCGCAGCGTGGTCGCCAATGCCGCAGCGCGCTACGCAGCGGAGGTGCGCAGCCGCACCTTCCCCGGGCCGGGCCACGTCTTTTCAGCCGCAAGCGACAAGGACAAGGCATGAACCGGCCCCCCATCAGCCAGCCGCTCGTCGTCGACACCGTGCTTGGCCTTCGCGCGCAGATCCGCGACTGGCGGCGCCATGGCCTGACCGTTGCCATGGTGCCGACCATGGGCGCTTTGCATGACGGCCATATCTCGCTGGTCAGGGCCGCGCTCGCAACGGCCGATCGCTGCGTCGTCTCGATCTTCGTCAACCCGGCCCAGTTCGCCCCCACTGAAGATCTCGACAAGTATCCGCGGCAGCTGGCCCGCGATCTCGACCGGCTGACCGAGGCCGGCGCACAGCTTGCCTTCACGCCTACGGTTTCCGAAATGTATCCGGCAGGCTTTGCGACGAAGATTTCGGTCGGCGGCCCGTCTTCTGGCCTGGAATCGGATTTCAGGCCGACCTTCTTCGAGGGCGTCGCCACGGTCGTGGCCAAGCTCTTTCTGCAAGCCCTGCCCGACTACGCCATCTTCGGCGAAAAAGACTACCAGCAGCTTTGCGTCGTCCGAAAGCTCTGCCGCGATCTCGACCTTCCGGTGGACATCGTCGGCGCGCCTACCGTGCGCGATGCGCACGGCCTCGCAATGTCGTCGCGCAACGCCTATCTCGACGCCGCCGAACTCGACGTCGCGCGACAGCTCAATGTCATCTTGCGCCAGACGGCGGCAGCGCTCGCGGCCGGTGCCGATGAAAACGGCGTGACCGGTAAAGCCACTGCCGCGCTTCTCGAGGCAGGCTTCGACAGCGTTGACTATGTCGCCGCGCGCGAGAGCCTGACGCTCACCTCGTGGCGGCGTGACGGCGATGGCCGCCTGCTTGCCGCGGCGTGGCTTGGCAGAACCAGGTTGATCGACAATGTGGAAGTTTCCTCATTTATTCCCTGAAAAATTGCAATTCCGTTCACTTTGATTTGTATCGCAGAGCGGCCCGAGTGCTCTTAGACAACGGCTCATCAGGCACGTTCTGGCCATCCCGTAAGCGCTCACAATACACCGAACGCCGCTGTGAGACGTTTCACAGACGTAACCAAGCCGGCTATGTTGTGTGCGACCTCAGGCGGAGACAGTGTGTGACCTGCCACTACGCTGCAATCCTTACGAGGCTCTACGTGTCTGTCCAGGCCAACATATTCGGTCGCGCCCTGCCGCAGATCGTCGAAGCGATTTACGATTCGATTGCCGATGTCGGCCGTTGGCCATCGACGCTTGAATCAATCTGCAAATTGGCGCTCGGCCGGCTTGCCATGCTGGCGGTCGTCGATACGGCGAGAAACTCGGCCCGGTTTTCGACTTCCTGCGGCGATCCGGTCCTGCTTGAGCCGCTGCAGCGCGACTACGCCTGCGAGGTGCCCTTCTTCAAGGCGGTGCCGAAGATGGAAATCGACATGCCGTTCACCGTCGATAGCGTCTACGCCCTGCAAGGCCCTGACGCCCGCCAGAACTGGCTCGAAAGCCGCATCGTGCGCGAGTGGGTGGAACCCAACCGTCTCGACGATTTCTTCTGGGTGGCGCTGATGAAGCAGCCGGTGCGGGCCGGCACGCTGATGGTGGTTACCGACAAGGACAGGCCCCAGATTTCAGCCAGGGATATCGACCTGATGTCCACGCTCGCCCCCCATGTCCGGCGTGCGGTGACCATCGGCGACCTGTTCGAGGCCGAGCGGCGCAAGGCCGACGTCTTTCGCTCCATCCTCGAGAGCCTCGACCATCCGGTGCTGATCGTCGCCGACGATATGCAGATCATTTTCGCCAATCGGGCAGCCGAAGCCCTGCTCACCGAAACCGCCTCAGTGTCCTCGGTGCGCGGCCAGCTGTCCTTCGCCTATGCCAACGCCAACACCGCCATCGGCCGCGCCGTCCAGCTCGGCACGCGCGACGAATTCGCGCTCGGACCGTCCGGCATCAACATTCCGCTGGTGAAGGCCATGTCTCCGGCGGTGGCGCATGTCATGCCTCTGGCGCGACGCGACATTTCGGCCCGCATGTCGCCGCGCGCCGCCGCGGCCATCTTCATTGCCGCCGCCGGCGCCGCATCAGTGCCGGCGCTGGAAGCGATCGCTGCGCTGTTCGGACTGACCGCAGCGGAAAAGCGTGTCGCCGGCCATGTCGCCGCCGGGCTGACACGGCGTGAAATCGCGGTTGCCAGCGGCGTCTCGGACGGCACCGTCAAATCACAGCTGGCAACCATCTTCGACAAGACCGCCACCGGCGACCAGCGAGAGCTGGAACTCCTGATGCGCGAATTGACGCCGCCGCTGCGCTCGGCCTGAAGCCATACTCGGAGCCAATCGTCAAATCTTTCAACTATTTGCCGGTACGCAGGCGTAATCCACAATACCAAGCCGGCATCGTTGCAATTCGGCCAAAATCATGGTGCGGTTCTGCTCCGGTCCGGAGACGGTGCATCGTGCACGACCGGACGTGGAAACGATTTCCTGGGCGGTCCCCGAACTTGATACCGACACGAATTGAACGGCTGCTGCCTTACCTCTTCCTGCTGGCCCTGCTTTGCATCGCGCTCGCTTTCCGTCCGCTACTGCCGGTCGATGAGACGCGCTATCTCAGCGTCGCCTGGGAGATGTATCTCGGTGGACATGTCTTCGTACCGACGATGAACTTTGCGCCCTATCTGCAGAAGCCGCCGCTGTTGTTCTGGCTCATCGATCTCGTCTGGAACATCTTCGGTGTGAGCCGCGCGGCGGCGATGCTCGTCATCTTCGCCGCCTCGTCGCTGGTCATCTGGCTGACGACGCTTCTGGCCAAAACCCTGTTTCCCGAGCGCCAGGACATCGCCAGCCGCATCCCCTGGCTGGTGGCCGGCAGCACCGTCTCTGTCATCTATTCGACCCTGATCCTGTTCGACATGCTTTTGACGGCCTGTGTGGTCGCCGCACTGCTGGCGTTGCTGGGCTTCGCCAGGACCGGCAACCGGTGGCAGGCGGTGCTGGCGGGTCTGTTCATCGGGCTCGGCGTGCTGGCCAAAGGCCCGGTCGTGCTCATTCACATCGGCGCGCCCGTCCTGCTCTATCCCCTCTGGCGTGACCGGCGAGCCGGCCTTGCCCCTTTGCAGTTCTTTGCCGGAGCCGGCCTGGCAATTCTCGCCGCCCTTGTCCCGGTCGCTATATGGCTGGCGCCCGCGACCATCCTGACCAAGGGCAGTTTCGTCTACGATCTCGTCTGGAACCAGTCGGCAGGTCGGGTTACCGGAAGCCTGCACAATTCGCATGGCCGGCCGTTTTACTTTTACCTGATGCTGTTGCCGCTCATGTTCGTGCCCTGGGTCTTTATCCCCCCGGTGTGGCGGCTGAGGCCGGTTGCCCGGATACGCAGCCTGATCGACACGAAATCCCCGGATCTGCGTGCCCTGCGCCTGCTGTCGTTCTCGTTCATTGCGGTGCTGCTGGTCTTCAGCGCCATATCCGGCAAGCAGCCGCACTATGTCGTGCCGGCACTACCGTTCGCGACCATTCTGCTGGGCTACTTCATGGCCGAGATTTCAGTCGCCAGGCTGAGGGCTACGGCCTTTGTCATGCTTGCCCTTTTCGCCATCGGCCACGCCGCCGCCTCGGCGACCGTGTTCATACGCTACGATCTCACGCCGCTGGCGAGCTTCATCGACGAACGAAAGGACGCGGACTGGGCCGTCGCTTACGACTATCAGGGCGAGGTCGGTTTCCTTGGGCGAATAGAGAAGCCATTCGAGAACGCCGACAAGCCCGAGGAATGGCTCAAGTCTCACCCCGGCGGCTACGTCATCGAAAAGCAATCGAAAGATCCGGGCACATCCGAACAGATCGCCTTCCGGCAGCCGGTGGAACGCGGCTATCTGGTCGTGCTGAAAGGACAGCACTGAGCGTTTCGTCGGGCGCCTATCCCAGCGGTTTCTCGAAGATCAGCGCCGGCAACCCCGAACCGCCGCCGCAATCGGCGGTGCTGCCGACCGGCAAAAATCCCTTCGAACGGTAGAAGGCGATGGCCGGCACGTTGGCCTCTTCCACCTCGACGCGCAACCTGTTCGCCTCGGGAAAGCTGGCTTCGACCTCGTCCAGCAAGGCCTGGCCGATGCCTTGCCGCTGGCAGGCCGGCAGTACATAGAGCTGGTTCAGCAGCACGATCTTCGCATCCGTCGTTGCGGCGGCAAAAGCCATGCCGCCGATACGCTTGCCGTCATCGGCGACCAGGAATTCCGAGTTCGGCCTTGTCAGCCGCGCCTTGAGCAAGGCGATCGAATGCCAGTCGTCGGTAATTTCGATCACCCGCTGGGCGCCATAGATCGCGTCGTAGGTTGCGTGCCAGGTTTCGACCAGCAGCGCGCGGACAGCGGCAAGGTCACGTTCGCTGGCGGTGCGGACGAACATTGTTCTATTCGATACCGAGCTTGGCCTTGACCAGATCGTTGACCGCCTGCGGGTTGGCCTTGCCGCCGGTGGCTTTCATCACCTGGCCGACGAACCAGCCGGCCATGGTCGGCTTGGCGCGAGCCTGCTCGACCTTGTCGGGGTTGGCGGCGATGACTTCGTCGACCGCCTTCTCGATGGCGCCGGTGTCCGTGACCTGCTTCATGCCGCGGCTTTCGACCAGCTGGCGCGGATCGCCGCCCTCGTTCCAAACGATCTCGAACAGATCCTTGGCGATCTTGCCGGAGATGGTGCCTTCCTTGATCAGGTCGATCACGGCACCGAGCTGCTCCGGTGTTACAGGAGCATTTTCAATGTCCTTGCCGGCCTTGTTAAGCTGGCCGAGCAGGTCATTGATGACCCAGTTGGCGGCAAGCTTGCCGTCGCGGCCCGAGGCCACCTGCTCGAAATAGTCGGCGATCGGCTTTTCCGACACCAGGATCGAGGCGTCGTAGATCGACAGGCCAAGTGAGGAGATCAGGCGCGCCTTCTTGTCGTCGGGCAGTTCCGGCAACTCCTTGGCCAGCGCGTCGACATAGGCCTGATCGAATTCCAGCGGCAAAAGGTCGGGATCGGGGAAGTAGCGGTAGTCATGCGCCTCTTCCTTGCTGCGCATCGAGCGCGTCTCGCCTTTGACGGCGTCGAACAGCCTGGTTTCCTGATCGATCTTGCCGCCATCCTCGAGGATGGCGATCTGGCGGCGCGCCTCGAACTCGATGGCCTGGCCGATGAAGCGGATCGAGTTGACGTTCTTGATCTCACAGCGCGTACCGAATTCGCCGCCGGGCTTGCGAACGGAGACGTTGACGTCGGCGCGCATCGAACCTTCGTCCATGTTGCCGTCGCAAGTGCCTAGATAGCGCACGATGGTGCGCAGCTTGGTGACATACGCCTTGGCCTCGTCGGCGGAGCGCATGTCGGGCTTGGAGACAATCTCCATCAGCGCCACGCCGGAGCGGTTGAGATCGACATAGGACATGGTCGGATGCTGGTCGTGCATCGACTTGCCGGCGTCCTGCTCCAGGTGCAGGCGCTCGATGCCGATCTCGATGTCCTCGAACTCGCCCTGCCGGTCGGGACCGACCGAAATGACGATCGTGCCTTCGCCAACGATCGGCTGCTTGAACTGCGATATCTGGTAGCCCTGCGGCAGGTCGGGATAGAAATAGTTTTTCCGGTCGAACACCGACTTGTGGTTGATCTGCGCCTTCAATCCGAGGCCGGTACGGATCGCCTGCTTGACGCATTCTTCATTGATGACCGGCAGCATGCCGGGCATGGCCGCGTCGACGAGGCTGACATTGGCGTTGGGCGCCGCGCCGAAAGTCGTCGACGCCCCGGAAAACAGCTTTGCTTCCGAGGTCACCTGCGCATGAACCTCGAGGCCGATGATGATCTCCCAATCGCCGGTAGCGCCGGGAATAAAACGTTTGGCATCGGGCGTGCGGGTATCGATAAGGGTCATGGTGCCTGCGCTTTTGGCTCGCGAAAACTGCGATTTTCGCGAATTTGGGTATCAGTCTTCGCTAGTGCAAACCGCTTCGCGAGACAAGCGCCCAAAGCAGCGCAGAGCAGCGGGCTGGCCTTTTCAGCCCCTTTCGGCCGCTCGGCAACCGATAGAATGAACGCCGCCGGCCGGTATTCGGTCGGCGGTTTCTTCGTCAGGTCAGGCTGTTGCGATGTAGGCCCTGATCTCGTCGGCCTCGCGCTCGACATCCTCGATGCGGCGCTTGACCACGTCGCCGATCGACACGATGCCGTCGAGCAGCCCGTCCTTTTCCACCGGCAGATGGCGGAAACGGCCTTTGGTCATGATCTCCATCACCTCGTTGACCGTGTGGTTCTCGTTGCAGATCTTCACTTTCGGCGTCATCGCCGAGCGTACCGTTATATCAAGTGCGGCAGCGCCTTCCCTGGCAACGACCCGCACGATGTCACGCTCGGAAAGGATGCCGACGATCTTGCGATCGCCGTTGGTGATGACCAGTGCACCGATCTTGTGGTCGGCCAGGATTCGAATGGCTTCGCTGAGCTTTACATTCGGCCCGAGCGTGAACACGTCATGGCCTTTTCTCTCGAGAATTGCCTTAACCGTCATGGCGTCCTCCTCCTCCTGCTTGGCTAGCCAGCTCCCGCCCTGACCGGCTTCACATAAGAGTGAACATCGTGCGCCGTGATCGGTTGCTTTTCAAGTGTGCCAGTGGGGTGTGCCAGTGGGGTGCGCCAATAGAGTGCGCTAGTCGGGGGTGCGCTGGTCGTCGGGGATCTCCCATTCAGGCGCCCGCCAGCGCCGGTCGAACCAGCGCAATCCGAAGAAGCCTGCGACGAGGCCGCCAATGTGCGCTTCCCAGGCGATCTGGCCGGGTTCTCCGAGCCCGAGACCGTAAAGGCCGGTGGCGAGATTGATGACCATCCAGGCGCCGAGAAAATTGACGACGCCGCGCATGCGCAAAACGACTGCGATCGGCAGCACGGGACCGGCAAAGGCCGCCCTGCCGGAGTAGCGGTCGGTACGGAACCCGAAGCGAGCCGCCGCACCCATCATGCCCGATATCGCCCCGGAAGCGCCGACCAGCGGTGCTTCGCCGTATGGATGGACCGCCCAGAACAGCACCACCGCGGCCAGCCCGGTGGCGGCGAAAAACAAGGCGAACCAGAACCAGCCGAGACGGTTGGCCAGCGGCGACCCGAAGGCGGCCAGCGCAACCATGTTGATGGCAATGTGGGCAACTCCACCATGCATGAAGGCATAGGTGAAAGGACGGGTGAAGAGGAACCAGTCGAAACCGTATTGGCCGGTGTAGAGGACCGGAATGAAGGCGCCATCGGTGAGCAATGTTATCTGCTGCTCTTCGGTCAGCACATATTGCTGCAGCAGGAAGACGGCGACGCAGATGCCGATCACCGCCAGCACCACCGGTGGCAGGTTGAACACCGGCTCGCGGCGCGGCGGCGGCGCCTCCGCGGTCTGTTCGGTCTCCAGGGGGCCGGCCGGTTCGCTCATATGCTCTGATCCAGGGATTTGCGTGTCGTCGCGAGCATCTAGGCCATGCCCGGACAAATCACAAACTACGAATCACAACCGCGAATCACCAGGGGCGCGAATCAAAAAGAAGCCGTCCAAGGTTTCCCTTGAACGGCTGGTCGAGCCCCCTGCTCCCCTAAACTATTGACCGAAGTGCTGTTGGTCGTCGCGAAACGACCGCTTCTGGAGTGGTTTTGGTGTGCCATGGCAAGCCTGCGCGCGCAACGTAAACCACTTGTTAACCTTAACGCCCCCGACCCGTGAACAAGTCTTAACGACGCTGGCACGCATCCTGCTCCGGAACGCATGTAGGTCATCGGAGGGCGCCCTTTCTGTTCACCGATGGGACCATCAGACGGCAGAATGCGCGGAGTTTCATAGCATGAACCAGAACGGATCAATCGCGCTGTTCCATTATTGGAATCGCCTGCGTGGTGGACGTCCTGCCCCAAAGCGTTCGGAGATCGAACCTGCCGACATCAAGGCGCTTTTGGCCGACACCTTCATCCTGGAAAGGGATACGCGTGGCGAAGCGGTGTTCCGGCTTGCCGGCACCAGGCTTTGCGCCGGCTACGGCCGCGAGCTCAAGGGTTTTTCGTTCCCCTCGCTATGGCGCGAGAAGGACCAGCGGCTGGTGTCGCGCCTCATTCACGGCGTTTTCGAGCAGAAATCCGTGGTGCTGATCACTTATGAGGGGTTCAGCCGCAACGGCCGTTCCAACCACTTCGAACTGCTTGCGCTGCCGCTCGACGGCGGCGTCGAGAACCCGCGCTGCCTCGGCGTCATCAGCGCCGTGGAAAAGCCGTTCTGGCTGGGCGCCGACCCGATCACCGATGCGCTGATCGATGCCATCCGCGTCATCGATCCCGACAAGGACCCGATGTTCCTGAAAAACCGGCCGGAAATATCCGTTCCGTCGTTGGCTCCCGAACTCGAAGCGCCGGAGACCATCTCGGCGCTCGGTCGGTCGCGCCGTATCCGCCACCTCGTCGTGTTCGACGGCGGGCGCGAGCAATAGTCTCCAAGCCGGCGCTAATCTTAACTATCGGGGGCCCACTTTTCCCCTTTGTTAACCTGCTTGGCTGTAGTTTTTGCCGAGATTCCACGCACGACGCGGGAATGCCAACGGGGTGTAGGCAGTCATGAGGTCAGCGGCGGTCGAATACGCACCGTCCCGCGCCGAAAGGCGTAATTTCCAGCGCGTCCGGGTCAAGATCTACGGGCGCTTCATGCTGGAGGACCGCACCGAGCACCCCTGCCAGGTCGTCGATATGTCGCCGGGCAATGTCGCGCTGCGCACCGAGCGCGTCGGCATGCCGGGCGAAAAAATCATTGCCTATATCGATCATATCGGCCGCATCGAGGGCGTGGTGACGCGCACTTCGCAGGACGGCTTTGCCATGACCGTCATTGCCTCGGATCGCAAGAAGGACAAACTGGCCGCGCAGTTGACCTGGCTCGCCAACAAGCATGAACTCGACCTGCCGGAAGACCGCCGCCACGAACGCGTGGCGCCGCGCAACCCGACAAGCGTGCTGCAGCTCACCGATGGGCGGCAGTACCAGTGCCGCATCATCGACCTGTCGCTGTCGGGCGCGGCGGTCGAGATCGACGTCAAGCCGGCGCTCGGCATCCAGGTGATGCTGGGCACCATGCGTGGCCAGGTGGTGCGTCATTTCGAGGATGGCGTCGCCATCGAATTCGCCGTCATCCAGCGCCCGGAAACGCTCGATTCCGAGTTCAACGCTCCGCGCGCCTGAACGATCGGCAACAGGCAGCAAAAACGAACCGGCCCTGCGCGGCCGGTTTTTGTTGCCGGCGTTCCGCCTGCCTCTGCAGCTTGTAGCGGCACGCAGCAAATCCACGGCTCCACCCGGAAATCCGCGCCCCGACACCGCGGTTTTACGCCGAGACCCTGAACGATTTTATATTAAAATAGGTCAAATTTTACGCGTATTCTATTGAGCTTTTACTCAATGTCTACTTCGGGTTTTTGCGTCAAATAAATCCAGCGCTGTCATTGTCTCCTCAAACGGGGAGACAGACCAATGGCGAAGATTTGGGGCAAGCTGTTGCTCTTGGCAATGGCGATGCAGCTTTCCGCTTGGGGAACTGCGCAAGCAGCAGGACCGGCCTACATGCACACTGGCGGCCGCACGACACAGCCGGTCGGTCACTACGAATTCTGCCAGAAGCTGCCGCAGGAGTGCGCTCAGCGCACGCCGAAGCAGGCACCGGTCGAACTGACCCGCAAGCTGTGGGCGGCGATCGTCGACGTCAACAATTCGGTCAACACCCGGATCGTGCCGCGCACCGATATGGAAATGTGGGGTAAGGAAGAGGTCTGGTCCTATCCCGACAGCGGCTTCGGCGACTGCGAGGACTATGCGCTGGAGAAGCGCCGCGAATTGATGGCGCTCGGCGTTCCCGCCGGCAATCTCTTGATGACCGTGGCGCGCCAACAAAATGGCGACGGCCACGCGGTGCTGACCGTGCGCACCAGCCTCGGCGAGTTCATCCTCGACAATCTGGAGTCCAAGGTGCTGTCCTGGACCGACACCGACTATACATACCTGAAGCGCCAGTCCGACCAGAATTCCGGCGTGTGGGTGACGATCAATGACGGTCGCGCCGACGCGGTTGCCAGCGTCCGCTAGGACGCCATCACAGAGGTCAAGCACATCGAATAATGCGACGTGCCTAACGAGAAAGCCCGGTCGAGTCCCCACCCTCCCCGTCCCCAACGACCGGGTTTTAAGGAGCCGGCCCCGTCCCCGGGCCGGCTCCACCATTTCAGACCATGATCCCGAACCGAAGGACCGCGGCAGCGAAAAGTGAGAACCGGTTTTTGCTGCGCTGACCCGCCGTTCGGAAAAGATCATCGCCAAACAGGAATAGAGTTCAGGCCTTCTTCAGCCCGGCCTTGAAGCGCTTGCCGTTGGCGACATAGTGCGCGGCCGAGGCGCGCAGCCTGGCGACAGCGGCATCGTCCAGCGTCCTGATCACCCGCCCGGGCGAGCCGACGATCAGGCAATTGTCGGGGAACTCCTTGCCTTCGGTGACTAGCGCGCCGGCGCCGACCAGGCAATTCCTGCCGATCCTGGCGCCGTTGAGTACTATGGCGCCCATGCCGATCAGGCTGTTGTCGCCGATCGTGCAGCCATGCAGCAAGGCGCGGTGGCCGATCGTGCAGCCCTGCCCGATCGTCAGGGGAAAACCGGGATCGGTGTGCATCACCGTGTGTTCCTGGACATTGCTGTCGGCGCCGATGACGATCGCCTCGTTGTCGCCGCGGATGACCACGCCAAACCAGAAGCCGGCATTGCGACCGACGCTGATGTCGCCGATCAACGTCGCATCGGGCGCGATCCAGTTGCTGTCGGCATCCTCGAAACGGGGCGATTTTCCGTCGATTACATAGGTCGGCATTTCCAGTCTCCGATTCGTCGCAGCCGGGACAAACCCTAGAACAATCCTGGGAAAACCGCGTAGCGGTTTCCCCAGCAATTGCCTCAAGGCAAATACCGCGCCAGCGATTCCACCAACAGCTGAAGCGCACCAGGAGAGCCAATGCCCCAGGAGGCAATGGCGATCAGCACGATGCCCAGCACCAGCGCCCAGGCGATCACCGTGCAGCCGCAGGACATCAGCATGAGCGTGGAAATGCGGCCTTCGCGCCGCGCATCGAGCGCATCGTTGGCGAGCATGAACGGCCCGGCGCAAGCGGTCGTGGCCAGCGAGCGCAGGATGTACGCCGGCGACACATAAGGCTCGGCAAAGGCAAGCCGGCGGCCCGCCGCCAGTTCCATCACGGACCCGGTAAGCCCGCAGGCTGTGAGCCCGACGGCAAAAGCGAAGAGAACGGGCAGCAGCAGGCTCATCTTTACCTTCCGTTTACCATGAAATCGCACAGTCGCGTCCAGCGCAGCAAGAGCCATGCCGCGGCATGTGTGCCGCCCAGGGACAGAGGGCGGCGACTATGGGGATTGCGATGAAGCAGGCAGCGACCGCAGAAGAGTTCAACGTCGTCGATTCCGTGCTGATGAAGCGGGTGTTCTATGCTTTTGCCGCATTGGCGCTGCTGTCGCTGGCGATCAGCCTTGGCGGAAAATGGTTCGGCCGCTCGATCGCCATGGCCGGCTACACCGACGACACCACGGTCCACAAGGTGGTGATCGGCAACAATGTCATTGCCGTGCCGGCCAACGCCATCCGCTTCCTGCAGGCGCGGCGCGACGGCATCGCTTCGCGCCTCGACCTCTATCTGCGCTATCCCCAGATGGACGGCTACAGCGAAGCCGCACGCGACGATTTCAACCACACGGGCACGGCCAAGAACATCATCTTCCTGTCGTTCGAACCGCAGATGATGTCGCGCGACATGAGCGGCCGTTTCGCGCCGATCTATAGCGCGCTGATCAGCCAGCCCGGCGCGCCCGGCCCCGGCGGGACGACGATTTACGGTTTTACGGAAAAATCAGGCTATCTCAACGAGGTGCTTGCGGTCGCCGGCCGGCCCGGCAAGGACCCGTTCGTCGCCCGCTGCCTGAGCGGACCGAACGCTGAGGAATCGCTGGCGCCCTGCGAGCGCGACATCCAGGTCGGCGACAGCCTCAGCCTGACCTACCGCTTTCCCCGGGAGTTGCTGGGCAACTGGCCGGCGCTTGACGCCGCTATCGTCGCCGAGGCCACGCGCGTCTTAAAGACCGCACGGTAGCGGCCCTCTGCTTTTGTCATACATGGGCGCGAAGCCGCGCGGACCCGAGGATCCGTTCCATGCCCTTAAGGCAGCGAAGCGGTGCAGAATTACTGTTGGGAAGCAGCAGAGGCAGTTCTGGACCGCCACATTCCTGAGCCGAGGCCTGGAATATATCCCAGGGTCTCAGCGACGCCGCTGTGCGGCTGCTTCTCCCCGGGATGACGATGGCGCAGCCGGCTGCCGCCAATCGCCGAAGTCCGTAGCCGTCTGGGCTCAGGCCAGATCGATGTCGAGGATCGCCATCGAGAAATTATAGTCGCCGTCGTCCTCGTCCTTGAAGACGATGCCGAGGAACTCGTCGCCGACATAGACCTCGGCCGAATCTTCCTTGCGCGGCCGCGCCTTCACCTCGAGTTTGGGATTCTGGAAGACGCGCTTGAAATAGGCGTCCAGCTTTCTGATTTCGTCCGGCTTCAAAAGTCTTCTCCGATCGTCGGGCTTGCTCGTTGGAACGCGCTTCTGGCACGTCGACAATGGCGATGTAAAGGCAAGCCGGCTGGATAGAACGCGAACCCTGGGGCCGGATGATTTCAGGTCGAATCCAAATCCGCCTCTAAATCAAGGAGGTAGAGCATGATGTCGTCCGAAAACCGCCTCACACTTTTCGGCATCATGCTTCAGAGGCAACGGCGCCGGCAACCGGACTTCAGTCCGGCGCGCCGGGTGTTGCAAATCAGATGTCGAAGCTGACGACCTGGTCCATCGATTGCGACGGCAAAAGCTGGTCCATCTGGCGCGAAGGCTGGTCGCAGCCGGTCTCGCCGACGACGCGGGCCGGTACGCCGGCAACCGTCTTGTTGTGCGGCACCGGCGACAGCACGACCGAGCCTGCCGCGATCTTCGAGCAATGGCCGATCTCGATATTGCCGAGAATCTTGGCGCCGGCGCCGATCAGTACGCCGTAACGGATCTTGGGGTGGCGGTCGCCGCCGGCCTTGCCCGTGCCGCCCAGCGTCACGCCGTGCAGGATCGACACATCGTCCTCGATCACCGCCGTCTCGCCCACGACGAGGCCGGTGGCGTGGTCGATGAAGATGCCCTTGCCGATGCGGGCGGCCGGGTTGATGTCGGTCTGGAACACCGAGGACGAGCGGCTCTGCAGATAGAGCGCGAAATCCTTGCGGCCCTGATTCCACAGCCAATGTGCCAGCCTGTGCGTCTGGATGGCATGGAAACCCTTGAAATAGAGCACCGGCATGATGAAGCGGTCGCAGGCCGGATCGCGGTCGTAATAGGCCTGGATGTCGACACGCACGATCGACGACCATTCCTTGTCGTCGGCCAGCATCGACTTGAACGTCTGGCGGATGAGGTCGGAGCCGATGTCCTGATGCGCGAGCCGCTCGGCGAGCCGATGGATGACAGCTTCCTCCAGGCTCTCCTGGTTGAGGATGGTCGAATAGAGGAACGCCGCCAGAAGCGGGTCGCGGTTGACCGCGTCCATCGCCTCGTCGCGGATCGAACGCCAGATCGGATCGACCGGCTGCACCATTGTGGGGCGGGCAATCGTAATGCTGTTCATCGACGTCTCCGGCCTGCCGGCTTGTTGTCCGGCCGCACATATAGGCCAGATCATAGCACGATTGAACTCAATTTTCCTTAAGTAGCTCATCAAATGGATTTGGTTCACGCGGATTCAAGCCGCCATGGAAAACGAACCCTTGATCGTGACGGCCGCCGACCGCGTCACTATATTATGTCCACCACCTGTTGATGACCTCCAGCCACAGATGCAGAAAATGACTGATGAAACGGTTCTCTCAGTTGATACAGACGCCCGTCGATTGGCTTTGCAGATCATTGCCAGCTTGGTCAACGTGAAGAAAACTGCCGCAGACCTACTGCTACGACGCGCCGGAGCGTCCGACGATCTCGTCAGAAAGTTCCTAAGCGAAAGGAACTCAGTCACCGGCGCAAGGCAGTCAAAACGTGAATCCGGAGCAGCACTTATCGATGAATTGATGCGCCTGGGGCAAGACGGGACATTTGTTCGCAAAATTATCTCAATAGCCGCAAATTGGGAGGCATTCCATCTCGCGCAAAACGAGTATGATGCACGAGCGACGGTGCAGAAGGCCCGGGAAATGCAGGGGTTGCTTTCTGAAGCCGACGCGAGAGAACGAACAGCATTCGATAAGCGACAAGCTGAGGCCGAACTTCAGAAACGAAAAGCCAACGACGTGCTTATCCAGAATGAGAGCCGGCTCCTTTTGGCGCAGTTCGAACATGCCGCCAAGTCAGATGACGCGCAACAGCGTGGCTATTTTTTAGAAGATTTGCTGAATCGACTTTTTACCGTCCATGGAATTTCGGTAAGCCACGCCTTTCGTAGAAATTCCGGTGCGGAACAGATCGATGCAGCGTTCAGTATGAACGGATGGCACTACATCGTTGAATGCAAATGGAGAGCTAAGCCATCCGACACGAGAGATTTGGACGGATTACTGGGGCTGGTAGGTCGATCGGGTCGACAGACTATGGGGGTTTTTCTTTCAGTCAACAGTTGGTCGGACAATGTCGTGCCAATGCTAAAGCAGAATCAGAACAAGGGCATATTTCTGTTCGACGGCTATGATCTGCGTTGCGTTCTTGATTGCCAAGTCGGGCTGAAAGAACTTTTGGAGGCTAAGGTTGCGGCCCTCAATATCGACGCCGAGCCATATTTTTCGGTGTCTCGTTTGCTGATGTCAAAATAGCTATACGCGTTGGATCGCCTTGAGTCTTTCGTGAGCGGAGTAGTGAGCGTTCCCTTGATCGACGAACCACTGAAGCAGGAACTTTCAGGCTTCTACCGCGCCGAAGGCCGCCACTACCACAACCTCGCCCATATCGAGGCGATGCTGGCGCTGGCCGGGAATTATCGCGCATCGCTGCATGACCCCGAAGCCGTCGAAGCCGCGATCTGGTTCCACGACGCCATCTATGACAGCAAGGCCAAGGACAATGAGGCGCAAAGTGCTGCCCTTGCCGAGGAAAGGCTGGCCGGACGGACCGACGCCGGGCGCCTGGACCGCATCGGCGCGATGATCCTCGCCACATCAACGCATCAGTTGCCGTCGTTTGACGACGCGGCGGCGCTGCGCGACGCCAGCCTGTTCCTAGACATGGATTTGTCGATCCTGGGCGCCGCACCCGACGCCTTCGATGCCTATGAGCGCGCGGTCCGGCGCGAATATGCCTGGGTCGAGGAGCCGATGTGGCGCGCCGGCCGCGGTGCTGTCCTGAAGAGTTTCCTCAGCCGCAACCACATCTTCCACACCGACGAATTCCGGCAGCGATTCGAACCGCAGGCCAGGCAGAACATCGCGCGCTCGATCGAGGCTCTCGCAGCCGAGTGATCGGAATCCCGAAGGCAAGCCAACTCAGTCCGGAAATGTCTCCATGCGCTGCACATACGGCTTGAAGCCGGCGCGTCTGTAGACCAACTGCGCGGCCGGATGGTCGTATGTGTCGGTATGAAGCCAGACCTTTTGCGGCGCCCGCGACCAGATGGCGCGAAGCGCCTGGTCGAGCAGGAACGGGCCGAGCCTGCGACCCTGGAAGGCGGGAACCAGCCCGAAATGAACCAGCTCGACCTCAGGCTGGCCGACGCCGTTGAATTCGCACAGACCAGCGGCCTCGCCCTCGACGCGCAGCACATGGATATGTGTCGAGGGCAGCGCCAGCAGGAGCTCGAGGTCTTCCGCCGGCATGCGCAGCCGCTGGTCCCACTGCACCGGCTCGCCGACAGCGCGGTAGAGGTCGATGTAAGCGGCGCTGTCCAGCCTTTCCAGCGCCACCGTGGTCGCTGCTGCAGGGCTGACGCGTGCAGGCGCCAAATCGCGCGGGCGCATGTCCATATAGGTGACGAGAAGGTCAACCAAAGCGGCACCGCCTCGGGCTGCAAGCCAGACGAAGATCGATCACCTGAAGGCGCCAACGGACTTGGTCGCCGCCCAAACAAAGAACAGGCCGATCACCAACGACAGCCCGTTGAGGATGATACCGACGATGCCGAGGACACGATTGTCGTTTGAACGTCCCAGTGCCATCAAGCCAAAAACCACGCCGGTGATGTGCGCCAGCGGCGCCGCAACGAGAAACACCACCAGAAAAACCCCGCCGAGGACGTTTTGAGCGGCCAGCGACGCCTCGCCTGGCATCAACGCCAGCGTGACCACCGCCGCAAAATCCATTGCGAACGCCAGCAGGGCCAGGATCACCGAGCGTTTGCCGAAGCTGCTCCGCCCCACCACGCCGGGCATTGCTATCGTGCTTCTTCCCCATCCGGCCATTCCTCGTCCCCGATCAGGTGAAAGCGCCTATCGTCGATGCCATTGCCACAAGCAGCAGGAAGCCAATCGCCAGGGAGCCGCCGTTGAGCAGGATGCCGACGACCCCAAGCACGCGGCTATCATTCGAACGCACCAGCGCCATCAGCCCGAAAATCAATCCGGCAATATGCGCCAACGGCCCTGCCAGCAGGAAAACCGCCATGAAGAAAGCCGTGGCGATGTTCTGGGCACGCTCGGATGCGTGGGCCGGCAGCGCCACCATTGTGGTCAGCGCTATCACACCGGCACCGAAGGCGAGCAGCGCCAGGATGACGGAACGCTTGCCGAACTTGCTTGTCACGACGGCGCCCGGCAGAGCGTCGGCGCTTCTTCCCCATTGTGCCATTGTTTGCCACCCCTCGCCGGCCGCCCAATCCATATCGCCCGAAAATCGCTTACCGGTTAAAGCGGATTTTCGGCATAAAACTCCAAAACCCGCTGCTTGAAGGTCTTGTCGCCCACAGCCAGCATATGGTCGCGGCCGTCTATGTGAAACACCTTGGCGTTCGGCATCAGCGCCGCCAGTTCGTCGGGCGAGCCGCCAATATCGTCTGTCGTGCCGACGGCAATCAGCGTCGGTTGGGCGATGCGCGCCATATCGTGTTCGCTGAGCAGTTCGCGCGACGTGGCGATGCAGGCCGCCAATGCCCGGCGGTCGCTGCGCGTCTGATCCGCAAAGGCGCGAAACGAGCGGCCGCGCGGATGGCTGGTGGCGGCCGGATCGTCGGCCAGCAGCGCCTCGGCGATCGGATCCCAGTCGCCGACCCCGTCGACCATGCCGATGCCGAGCCCGCCGAAGACCAGCGTCGCAACCTTGTCCGGATCCGACAGCGCCAGGAACGCCGAAATGCGCGCGCCCATCGAATAGCCCATGACATGGGCGCGCCCGATGCCGAGATGGTCGAGCAGGGCCGCCGCGTCCGAAGCCATTTTGGCCGGGGTGTAGTCGGCCTCGTCATAGCTTTTCGACGACGAGCCGTGGCCGCGATTGTCGAAGGCGATGGCGCGATAGCCGGCATCGTTCAGCGTCTTGAACCAGCCGGGCGATACCCAGTTGACATAGTGGCTGGAGGCAAAGCCGTGGATCATCAGCACCGGATCGCCCGCCCCCGACGCCGGCTGGCGGTCGAGGAAGGCGAAGTCGAACCCGTCATGGGAGAAGAATTGCATCGGGAGCGGCTCAGCCGGCGCCGGGCGTGGGCGCGTTGCCCTTGTCCGATGGCGGCATGCCGGGGCCGGACACCGTGCCGACGGCCGGATGGCGCAGCAGATCGCCATGGTCGATGCCGTTTTTGGCGGCGGTGCCGGCCTTGAGCTCCAGCACGAAGCGCACTGGCACACCCGGCGAGATGACTGCATCGGACAATGGAGTGCCGTGCTTGACGGCCCGGACCTTGCCGTCCTGTCCAACAAAGATCAGGTCGAGCGGCATCGGCGTGTTGTGCATCCAGAAGCCGACCTGCTTCTGCATCTCGAAGACGAACAGCATGCCATGATTGTCGGCCATATCCTGGCGATACATCAGGCCGGCCTCGCGTTCCGAGTCGGTGTCGGCGACTTCGATCGAAAAGGATTTATCGCCGCCTTTCGTCGCCACGACCAAGGGTGTCGGATCGACGGGAAGGATCATCGCCTGACCGCCGGCGATCGTCTGCTGGGATGCGGTCGGCTGCCCGGAATAGAAGTAAGCGGCTGCGGCTACCGCAACGATGACGCAGAGCGCGCCCGCTGTCAGCCAGTTCCTGTACGCCATTGGAAATCCTCGACCAAAGACCATGATCCCTAAAAGTGGTCTCAGGTATTCGGATAAGATCGTGGTGAAACCAAGAAAAAGAGCCGTCCTGACTTCCTCAGGAAGGCTCGCGTCCTAATGCGCGACCGGCAAGGTGCCCATATCGGGGTGAATCTCGGCAGCCATGAGGCCCTTGTCACCGCGTCCGAAACGCACCAGCACGACCTGTCCGGGCCTGAGCTCGGTGATGCCATAGCGGCGCAGCGTCTCCATATGGACGAAGATATCCTCGGTGCCCTCCCCGCGCGTCAGAAAGCCGAAGCCCTTGGTGCGGTTGAACCACTTAACCAGCGCCCGCTCGAGCCCGCTTTCCGGCGTCACCGCCACATGGGTGCGCTGTTCCTGCATCTCGGCCGGATGGATCGCCGTAGTGGTGTCCATGGACAGCACCCGGAACGCCTGCAAACCACGGTCGCCGTGCTTGACAAGGCACACGACACGCGCGCCCTCCAATGCCGTCTGAAAACCGTCCTTTCGAAGGCAGGTGACATGGAGGAGGATGTCGCCCGAAGAACCGTCATCGGGTAGTATGAAACCGTAGCCCTTGGCCACGTCGAACCATTTGATGGCGCCGGCGATTTCGACAAGGTCGGCGCTATCGCCGCCACTGTCGCGCTTCAGGGCGCCGTCAAGGTTCTCATCCCGCCTCGTGAAAGAGGCCTTATCCCCCATAAGAACGCCCCCTTTTTTTCAAGAAAACTGCAAGTGATTCTTGACATTAGATTAACACCGCCGCTTCCGGGGTGTGCAAGACCTGCCGTGCCTTTTTTCACGGTTGAATACAGGAATAGCTGACTTGTTGTTTGCCGGCGTCGCTGCCGGCAGCAATGACGATCCATCAAGGCGGTCAACCGGTCGGCAATTTGCAAGGGATTTTGCCGAAATCGGCAACCACTTGTGTTCGACGCTTTTGTCAGAGCAATCTGATTTTTCCAAAACCGGTGACCACTTTTCCAGTCCGATGCTCGTTGCCCTTCGGCGGGGTGGACCTTATGTTGCCTCGCAACCCAAACATCCCCGAGGAAATCCCATGCGCTACCTCCACACAATGGTCCGTGTCGCCGACGTCGATGTCTCGCTTGATTTCTACTGCAACAAGCTCGGCCTTAAGGAAGTGCGCCGCTACGAAAACGAGCAGGGCCGCTTCACGCTGATCTTCCTCGCCGCCTCCGAGGATGTAGAAAGCGGCATCACTGAGAAGGCGCCGCTGATCGAACTGACCTACAATTGGGATCCGGAGGAGTACAAGGGCGGCCGCAATTTCGGCCATCTCGCCTATGAGGTCGACGACATCTACGCCACCTGCCAGCATCTGATGGACAATGGCGTCATCATCAACCGGCCGCCGCGCGACGGCAACATGGCCTTCGTCAAGTCGCCGGACGGCATCTCCTTCGAACTGCTGCAGAAGGGCCCGGCCAAGCCCAAGGCCGAGCCGTGGGCATCGATGCCGAACACCGGCACCTGGTAGCGATCACGCCATCTTGAGCGAGGCGGCCGCGCCGACAAGCCGGCCGCCTTTGCCATTTCGAGCAACGGCACCTATTTACCTGCCTGTCGCGCCAGCCAAACAAAGCCAGTGCCTCATCCAGGAGAATTCATTTATGCCGACCAGCCGTGCCGATGTCACCACCGCATATGCCAGCCGCTATTTGCAGCAGCTGTGCAAGCACTGGGCGCACAAATTTCCCGTCGAGTTCGATCCAAACCACGGCACCATCGATCTGTCGCTCGGCCGCACGGTTCTCGATGCCGATGCGGCAGCGCTGCATATCACGGTGTCGACGGATGAAAGTGGATCGCTGGAGCGCATGGAGAGCGTCGTTGCCGATCACATCAAGCGCTTCGCCTTCCGCGAGGAGCTGACTTTCGAGTGGAAGCAGGCTCCGGCGACCTGATCTGCTGTCAGCCGCAACGCCGAACGCCGGAAGCTGCCAGCCCCGGACAACGTTATGGCGTCACTTGGTTGCGACGCCATCTGAATTGTCGGAACGACGGATCGATCAGAACTTGTAGTTCAGGCCGATCTTGATCGTATGGGCGTCGATCTTCACCCTTGCGTCGTTGCCCTCGATATCTGTCAAACGGACCTTGCCGAAGTCGAAGTACTGGTATTCCAGCTTCGTGGTCCATTTGTCGGCGAAGGCCCATTCGACACCGCCACCGATCGTATAGCCGAAGCGGCCTCCGCTCCTCGATGCGCTGCTGTCCGGGTCGGGCACCCCGTCAAAATCGAAAGTATCGCCATAACTCAATTTGTAGTGAGTCGCCGCCGCGCCGCCCTTGGCGTAGATCAGCAGCCTGTCGGTGGCGTAGCCCAGACGTGCCGTCAGATCGCCATAGACGCCCAGTTTCGCCGATCCGAAATTGTCCGGCTCTTCGACGATAGTCCTGTCGCCGTCGAGGCCGAGATAGCCCAGATCGGCTTCGACGCCATAGACGAATGCTCCGGACTGCCAGTTGTAACCGGCCTGAACACCGCCGAGGAAGCCGTCGGTATCGACGTCATGGGTCTGACCAAGCTCCTCGTCGAAGAAGGAATCCGTCTGGTCGACCGCGTCACCGCGTCCCCAGCCATAGCCGGCGTTGATGCCGACATAGCCACCCGACCAGACAAACCCTGCCGGCACGGTCTCAATCACGTCGGCGGCGAACGTCGCGCCGCAAGCCGAAATCAGGAAAGTGGATGCGAGAAGCAGACGTTTCATGAAACTCCCCAATGCAGTCGGAAAGAGCATAGCACAGACATGCAGTATTCATTAAGCTGCCCAGGCCGGAAAATCGGAAATTGTTGCAGAAAAACAACTGTTTAGCCGAGACTAATTAGCATCGCAACCGCAACGCAGATCTAAGCGATTCAAAGCGAACGCGCCATCTGCAGCAGCGCCAGCACCGACCGCCAGTTGCGCGCGGTGCCTGGCACTTTCAGAACGCGTGGAATGAGGTTGGCAAACACTGATTTACCCAGCCCGTCTGGCGCTTTGAGGTAGAGCACGTCGCCCTTGACCTCGAAGCTTTCCGGGCCGGTGCATTTTTCGGCAAGCCTGGCGATCTCGTCCGCCGTCGGCTGGCGCTCCAGCGTGTAGGCGTGAAGCTTGGTCGGATCGCCGGCGACTTCCGGATAAGGATTCTCCTTCACCAACCGTTCGAACCAGGAGAGATCGCGCACCATGATGCGCGAGTGAAAGCCCCATTTTTTCTCGAAGGCCGCCTCTATCTGTTTGGTCAGCGTGGCGGCGTCGCCCTTCTTGGTCCGGAACACGACATTGCCGCTCTGCACATAGCTGGCGACATCGGTGAAGCCTAGCGCCTCGAATAACGCCCGCAACTCCGCCATCTGGACGATGCGGTTGCCGCCGACATTGATGCCGGAAAACAGTGCGACGAAGACCACCCTTCGCTCTTCGAGCTTCGGGTGGCAGGCTGTACCGCTCATATGATGAACCCGGCCAGGGTCTCGTTGTCGGTGATGTCCTGATAGTGCACGCCCTCGGCCTCGAAATTCGCCCTCAGCAAATCGAAGTTTCGCCGGTCTTTGGTTTCGATGCCAATAAGCACAGAGCCGAAATTGCGCGCCGATTTCTTCAGATATTCGAAGCGCGCGATGTCGTCGTCGGGACCGAGCAGTTCGAGGAAGTCGCGCAGCGCGCCCGGCCGCTGCGGAAAGCGGATGATAAAATATTTCTTCAGCCCCTCGAAGCGCAGCGCCCGCTCCTTCACGTCGGGCAGCCGCTCGAAATCGAAATTGCCGCCCGACACCACCGCGACGATGGTCTTGCCGCGGATTTCCTTGCGCGAAAAATCCTTCAACGCGTCGATCGCCAAGGCACCGGCCGGCTCCAGCACCACACCTTCGATGTTGAGCATCTCGATCATGGTGGCGCAGAGCCGGTTCTCAGGGATCAGCCGCACCGCCTGAGCAGCGAACTCCTTGAGGTGGCGCAACGGCTCGCGGCCGATCTCGGCCACCGCCGCGCCGTCGACGAAATTGTCGACATTGGCGAGCCGGACGCGCTTGCCGCTGGCGAGGCTCTGATGCAGGCTCGGCGCACCGGCCGGTTCGCAAAAGACGTAGCGCGCGTCACGTTGCTGATCGGCGAAATAGTGCGTCACCCCCGCGGCCAGGCCGCCGCCGCCGACCGGCAGCATGATGATGTCGGGCATGCGCGCGCCTGGCATCTGGTCGGCGATCTCATAGGCGACCGTCGCCTGCCCCTCGATAATATCCTTGTGGTCGAAGGGCGGCACCATATGCGCGCCGGAACTTTCGGTGAATTCGAAGGCGGCGCGGTAGCAGTCGTCGAAGAAGTCGCCGACCAGCCTGATCTCGACGAAATCGCCGCCGAACAGCCGCGTCTTGTCGATCTTTTGCTGCGGCGTCGTCACCGGCATGAAGACCACGCCCTTCTTGCCGAAATGGCGGCAGACGAAGGCAAAGCCCTGCGCATGGTTGCCGGCCGAGGCGCAGACGAACAGCTCGGCCTCGTTGCCGGCGGCAAGCGCCTTGCGGAAAAAGTTGAAGGCGCCGCGGATCTTGTAGGAGCGCACCGGCGAAAGATCCTCGCGCTTCAACAGCACCCGAGCCCCCGTCTTCTTCGACAGATAGTCGTTTTCCTGCAGCGGCGTTTCGGGAAAGATCTCGCGGATCGCGGCTGCGGCGGTGGCGACACGGGAGGAGAAACTGTTCATGGCGCCGTCACCTCTGGATCGAATGGTTCGAAGGCGAAGCCTATTGCACAATTCGCCGTTTGCAGCCACCGATGCGGCGCGGCCGCTTTGACGCGCCAGCAGGAAATCCATTGGAGCCATCTTCATGCCTGTTTCGGCTGTCGCCCTGAAGACCGTAGACCTTCCTGAATTCGGCGAGCCAACAGTGATGCCGCTAGTTCAGCGGCGGACCTACGAAGCGCGCATCGAGGCTCTGCTGGCGCGCGGCGCCAAGGCCGGGCTCGACGCCTTTGCCGTCTATGGCGACCGCGAGCACGCGGCCAATGTCGCCTATCTCAGTGGTTACGATCCGCGTTTCGAGGAGACGTTGCTGGTCATCGTCCCCGGCAGCCAGTCAAAGCTTCTCGTCGGCAATGAGGGCTGGGGCTATGCCGAAATCTGCGACGGGCCTTACGAGCGCGTCCTCTACCAGACCTTCTCGCTGCCGGCGCAGCCACGCGACCGCTCGGCCTCTCTATCCGACACGCTTGCCGCCTGCGGCCTGAAGGCCGGCCAGAAAATCGGCGCCATCGGCTGGAAGCCGTTCGGCCCCGGCGATGGCGGCTTTGGCGAGACGACGCTCGACCTGCCGTCCTTCATCGCCGATACGCTGCGCACACTGGCCGGAGACAGAGGCGCGGTGGTCAACGCCGCCAACCTGTTGATGAACCCATCCGACGGCCTACGCGCCATCAACGAGGCAGACCAATTGGCGTCCTTCGAATTCGCCGCGACCTTTTCCTCGCAGGGCCTGCGCAACGTGCTTGGGAATATCGAGCCCGGCATGAGCGAATTGCAGGCCGCGCGGCTGATGGGGATCAACGGCCTGCCCCTGTGCTGCCACCCGATGCTGTCCGCCGGCAGGCGTGCGCCCTACGGCTTGCCTAGCCCGCGCCTCGACATCATCAAGCGCGGCGATCCCGTCACCATGGCCTATGGCATCCAGGGCTCGCTCAACGCCCGCGCTGGCTTCCTGGTCGAGAGCGCCGCGGAACTGCCGCGCGAGATAGACGATTATGTCGACAAGCTGGTTGCGCCCTATTTCGCCGCCGTCGTCGACTGGTACGAGACCATCGGCATCGGCGTTGCCGGCGGCGTGCTGTGGAAAGCCGTGCACGACCGCATAGGCGACCCGTTCTTCGGCGTCTCGCTCAACCCCGGCCATCTCGTTCACATCGACGAATGGATGCATTCGCCGGTGTTTTCGGGCTCGGACATCAAGCTGCAATCGCGCATGGCGCTGCAGGTCGACATCATTCCGGCGACCGGAACCAGCTATTTCACCACCAACATCGAAGACGGTATCGCGCTTGCCGATGAGTCCCTGCGCGAGGAGATCGCGGCCCGCTATCCCGAGGCATGGCGCCGCATCGAGGCGCGCCGCGCCTTCATGCGCGACGTGCTGGGCATCAGGCTCAAACCCGAGGTATTGCCCTTCTCCAACATTCCGGCGTTCCTGCCGCCATTCTGGCTTTCGCGCAACAGTGCGATGGCTGTGACCCGACGCTGACCACATTTCGGCTGGACACGACTTACTTCTGCCGCACTCTCACTGTCCGGGAGGTGTCGCGGAGGGTAGACGGGCCGAGGGTAGACAGGCCTTTGGGCCTCAAAGTGAATTCTAAGTGAATTCATCTTTCGATTGGAATTTTTGACGTGCGTTTGAAGACAATTTGCATTCTTGCACTTGCCCTGTTGATCGCCGGCTGCGGCGGCCGCAAAACCGAGGAACTGCTCGGCAGCGCCGTCATGTCCACGCCGGTGACCGAAATCTCGGGCAATCACTCGATCTTCATTGCCACCACACGCAAGAAATCCGACGATCCCAACAAAGTTTTCGACGGCGAACGCTCGGCGACGCTGAACTACGCCCGCGTCACCGTCACCGTTCCCGGCACCCACCAGACCGGCCAGATCGAGCGCCGCTCGCGCGGCAAGTCGAACGACCCGGCGAAATACTTCATGGCTTCCGAGGTCGTCGGCTACGATGCGCAGCCTCAATTCTCAAGCGCGCTCAACGCCGACATCGCCGCGCGCGGCGGCCGCGTCATGGTCTTCGTGCATGGCTACAACACCGGCTTCGACGACGCGGTCTACCGCCTGACCCAGATCGTCCACGATTCCGGCTATCCCGGCACGCCGGTGCTGTTTTCCTGGGCATCGGGCGCCAGAACCACCGACTATGTCTATGACAAGGAAAGCGCCAGCGCCGCCCGCGATCAGCTGGAGGTGACATTGCGCATGCTGCAGCAGTCCGGCGCGCGGCGCATCGACATCGTCGCCCACTCGCTCGGAACCTGGGTGACCATGGAAACGCTTCGCCAGATGGCCATCACCGGCGACCGCGATCTCGGCGGCAAGCTCGGCGATGTCGTGCTGGCCTCTCCCGACATCGACGTCGACGTCTTCAAGAGCCAGATGCGCCGCTACGGCAAGCCGGACAAGCCGTTCATCCTGCTGCTCTCCGACGACGACCGGGCGCTGCGGCTCTCGGGCCTGATCGCCGGCTCGCGGCCACGCGTCGGCGACTACAAGGATGCCGCCGACCTCGCCGCTTATGGCGTCACCGTGGTCGACCTCTCCAAGGTCAAGGGAGGCGACAGCTTCAACCACACCAAATTCGCCGACAATCCCGAACTGGTGAAGATGATCGGCCAGCGGCTGCGCGAGGATGACGGCTTTGCCAGCGACCAGACGGTGACCGACCGTATCAGCGCGCTCGGACAATAAGGCTGTCGCCTTGCGGCGACCGTCGCCGCGTGAGGTTGCGAATGCCGCTCGGCCCGATCACTTTCAACTGGACCGGGCCGGTCTCTGCCTCTACGACATTGAAATCGGCGCCAATGCGCCAGCGGGAGCCCGCGTGAACGAGCGTTGGAAGACTGTCCTGGTCCTTGCGTTCGCGCTCGCTGCCGCCGGCTGCGCCGGCCCGAACACCCATGACCTGTTGAACAAGACGACGGTTTCGGTGCCTGCCTCCGACATCGCGGCCACCCACGAAATTTTCGTCGCCACCACCCGCAAGCAGGCGACCAAGGACCCACGCCAGGTGTTCGATGGCGATCGCTCGCTGACCACCAGCTACGCCCGCGTCGACGTCACCGTGCCGAAGGTCCACCAGGTCGGCGCCATCGAGCGCGCCAAGGGCTCGGCCAATTCGAACCCGGCCAAGCAATTCACCGCCACCGACGTCGTCCACTATGGCGACGCCTCGCAATTCGCCAAGGCCGTCGGCGCCAACATCACCATGAATGGCGACCGCGCGCTGGTCTTCGTCCACGGCTTCAACAACGGCTTCGACGATGGGGTCTACCGGCTGACACAGATCGCCCACGACACCGAATATCCGGGTACGCCGATCTTGTTTTCGTGGGCTTCGAGCGGCAAGACCACGGGCTATATCTACGACAAGGACAGCGCCAACGCCGCGCGCGACGACCTCGAGGCGACGCTCAGGATGCTCGCCAAGACAAAGGTCAAGAGCATCGACATCATCGCGCATTCGATGGGAACCTGGGTGACGATGGAAGCGCTGCGCCAGCTCGCCATCACCGGCGACCGCGATCTCGACGGCAAGCTCGGCCGTGTCGTCCTGGCATCGCCCGATATCGATGTCGACGTCTTCAAGAAGCAGATGATCCGCTACGGCAAGCCCGACAGGCCGTTCGTCATCCTGCTTTCCGCCGACGACCGTGCTCTGAGACTGTCCAGTCTGCTATCCGGCGACAAGCCGCGCGTCGGCGACTACGGCAACGCCGCCGACATTGCCAGTTACGGCGTCGTTGTGGCCGACCTCAGCCAGATCAAGGGCGGCGACCGCCTGAACCACGCCAAATTCGCCGACAACCCGTTCCTGGTGCAATTGCTCGGCGACGGTCTGCGCGCTCCAGCCGGCCTGGCATCGGACGAACCCACGCAGGGCCAGATCGACAATCTCGGCCGAGGCCTCGGCAAGGCAGTCGGATCCGTCGCCGAGATCATCATCACCACGCCATTCAAGGTGCTGACCATCGCCACCGGCGGATGAGAGCCAAGCACCGGGCTGATCTCAGATAAAAAGATCGACCTTCTGGAACGTCGTCACGTCGATCAGGCCGACATCGGAAATCCTGAGCTCCGGAATGACGACCAGCGCCAGCAGCGAGTGCTGCATGTAGGCGTTGTTGAGCGAGCAGCCCATCTTGCGCATCGCCTCGGTCAGTTTCTCCGCCTTGACCGCCACGATTTCCGCCCGCTCGTCCGACATCAGCCCGGCGATCGGCATTTCGACCAGCGCAAGCTCCTTGCCCTTCGAAAACAGCACCACGCCCCCGCCGACCTCGCCCAGCCGGTTGACGGCCAGCGCCATGTCTTCCTTGTTGGTGCCGACGCAGATGATGTGGTGGGCATCATGTGCGACGCTCGACGCCATGGCGCAGTCGCCCATATAGCCGAAGCCTGAGACGAAGGCATTGGTGACGCCGCCGGTGCCGCGGTGGCGCTCGACCAGCGCGATCTGGCAGATGTCGTTGCGGCGGTCCATGGCGACCAGCCCGTCCTCGACCGGCAGGTCGGCCTCCAGCGCCCGCGTCGGCGCCTGGTTTTCGATCACGCCGATGACCCGCACCCGCACCTCGTTGGCGCCCTTGGGCGCCGCAATGTCGAAGTCGCCTGGCTTCAGCTTCTTGCCGAGCTTGACGGTGTTCTTCGCCGATTTGGGGTAATCATAGGCCGGAATGTCGATCTCGAGCTTGCCGCCCTTGGCCAGCCTGATACCGCGGCCATAGACCTCGTCGATGGTCATGGCGGCAAGATCGGAGACGATCAGCAGATCGGCCAGCCGTCCCGGCGCGATCGAGCCCAGTTCGCGCTCCAGCTTGAAATGCTGGGCGGTATTCAGCGTCGCCATCTGGATCGCCGTCACCGGCTTCAATCCCTGTTGGATGGCGTGGCGCACCACCCGGTCCATATGGCCTTCATGCACCAGCGTGCCGGAATGGCTGTCGTCGGTGCACAGGATGAAGTTGCGCGGGTCGAGACCGCTCTCGGTCACCGCCTTGATCTGCGAGGCAACATCGTACCAGGCCGAGCCCAGCCGCAGCATTGCCTTCATACCCTGGCGCACACGGGCGATTGCGTCCTCGGCGCGTGTGCCTTCATGGTCGTCCTCCGGCCCGCCGGCGACATAGCCATGGAACGGCAGGCCGAGATCGCGCGACGCATAGTGGCCGCCGACCGTCTTGCCGGCCTTGATCGTTGCGGCGATCTCGCCCGACATGACCGGATCATTGGCCACGACACCGGGAAAATTCATCACTTCGCCGAGCCCGATGATGTTTTCCCAGGTCATCGCCTCGGTGACATCGGCGACCGTCAGTTCGGCCCCGGCATGCTCCAGACCCGGCGCCGACGGCACGCAGGACGGCATCTGGACGTGCACGTTGATCGGCATGGCGACGGCCTCGTCATGCATCAGCCGCACGCCGGGCAGGCCCAGCACGTTGGCGATCTCATGCGGATCGATGAACATCGAGGTGGTGCCGTGCGGGATGACGGCGCGGCAGAACTCGGTCACCGTCACCATGCCGCTCTCGACATGCATGTGCGCGTCGCACAGGCCGGGCACGAGATAGCGGCCGCCGGCATCGACCACCTTGGTGCCCTGGCCGATGGCATGGCTGGCATTCGGCCCGCAATAGGCGAAGCGGCCGCCGGCAACGGCGATGTCGGTGCCGGCTATGATTTCGCCGGAGTGCACGTTCACCCAGCGGCCGTTGCGAATGACGAGATCGGCAGGCTTGCGCCCCGTCGCGACGTCGACCAGATGCGTCGCCATCTCGGTCCAGGGCTTGGGTTTCGTCGCCGACGGCTGCTTGGCCATGAAAGACTCCTGTTTGCCAGACTGTGCCAAGCCGGCAAGGTTTTGGCCAGCGATCACGGACGAAATCCGCTCGATGAGAATTCGCCGGCGGATGCGCTGCACCTGTTCACACCGGCGAGCGTCACGGCGGTCATTCAGTTTGGCTTGTGCCGGCACTTATGCTACTATTCTGCCGACGGTGCTGATTTGCGCCGACGACCCGCCGCGAGGCGGGTTTTTGTTGTGATGAGGCCGAAACCTCCTGAGGTGAAGTCATGACCCGGTTCCTGAAAGCACTCGCCTTCGTCACCCTGTTCCTGATCTCGGCCGGCTTTGCATCCGCCGAGGAACGTTGGCAGACCTTGCCCGAACCGGCGGCCATGCCCAAGCCTGAACAGAGCGGATATGCGCCGGTCAACGGCATTCAGATGTACTACGCCGTTTTCGGCGCCGGTGATCCGATTTTCCTGATCCATGGCGGCCTTGGCCATGGCGACATCTGGGCAAGCCAGGTGGCGACCATGTCCAAGACGCACAAGGTTATTATCGCCGACAGCCGCGGCCATGGCCGCTCTACCCGCACCGAGCAGGCTTACGGCTATGACCTCATGGCGTCGGACTATCTTGCGCTGCTCGACTATCTCAAGATCGACAAGACCGCTCTTGTCGGCTGGAGCGACGGCGGCATTATCGGCATCGACATCGCGCTGCATCATCCGGAGCGGCTGACACGGCTCTTTGCGCAGGCCGCCAACGTCACCACCGATGGCGTCGATCCGGGTGTGCTGACCAACAAGACCTTTGCCGCCTATATCGACCGCTCGGGCCGCGACTACAAGAAACTGTCGAAGACTCCCGACCAGTACGATGCCTTCGTGGCGCAGATCAGCCACATGTGGGAGTCGGAGCCGGCCTGGACCAAGGAACAGCTCGGCAAGATAACCACGCCGACCGCGATCGTTGCCGGCGACCATGACGAGGCGATCAAGCGCGAACACACCGAATACATGGCCTCCGTCATTCCGGGCGCCAAGCTCATCATCCTGCCCAACGCCAGCCATTTCGCCATGCTGCAGGCGCCGGACGAATATAGCAAGGCGGCGCTGGACTTCATCGACGCCAAATAGCGCCTCCCAAGATAGAGCACCCAGCGCAGCAACGGGTGCTTCCGATTGTTGAACAATGGGTTCCGTTTTGCGGCGAATAGGATTACCTTCCGGCAAGGCGCCTTCTGAACCGCCTTTTCGGAGAACTCGATGCGGTGTCTGACGATTGCCAGTGCCGGATTCCTGATCGCTCTGGCCGCGCCGGCATTCGCCGCCGACCCGATGGCGGTGCCGATGACCGAACCAGGCTTCGACTGGACCGGCTACTATGCCGGCCTGCAGGCCGGCTACGGCTGGGGCCAGTCCGACATATCAGTGACGGAAGGCGCGCCGTTTTCCATCTCGCCCGACATTGACGGCGGTTTCGTCGGCGGCCATGTCGCCGGCCTGTGGCAGTTCGATCAGGCGGTGCTCGGCGCCGAGGCGGAGCTCAATTATTCCGCCGTCGACGGTACGGCGGTATCAGGCCTTGGAAGCACATTCCGCACGGACATCAAGTGGTTCGGATCTGTAAACGCCAAAGCGGGCTTCGCCATGGACCGCGTGCTGGTCTATGGCGTCGGCGGCGTCGCCTTTGCCGGCATCGAAACTTCGCAAGTCGCGGGCGCGTCGTTCGCCGGCACACGCACGAATGTCGGCTGGACCTTGGGCGCCGGCGTTGACTATGCGCTGACCGACAAATTCATCGTCGGCGCGCAATATCGCTATTACGATTTCGGCTCCGAGCACTATGACGTGGCGGAACCCTTCAACGATCGGGATCAGGATGTGAAACTGAACGCGGTCGGTATCAATCTCAGCTACAAATTCTGAGCGTTCTCGGCGACTGAGATTTTCGCGACAACCAATTGTTTTGAAATCACGAACCCCCTTTCATGAGTTCGACACTCGGCAAAAGATGGCTTGACGGGTTTTCGCTGGCGTCTGAAAAGGGCTGGCCTGCGGACGTGGCGGAATTGGTAGACGCAAGGGACTTAAAATCCCTCGATCTCTGATCGTACGGGTTCGATTCCCGTCGTCCGCACCAATTGAAATACTTAGGATTCGTTCTGTACGAACTGACTGGCTACCATAGAAAAGGCTGACGCGGGTAGCCGTAGGGCAGCCGGGATACAAAGCCGGGAACTGCCATGCTGGATTTTCAAGACTTGGTCGCTCATTGGGAAGCTCTGCTAAATCAGCAGTTGAGGCCGAGATGCAGGAAAGCCTAAGCCTAGACTTCAAGACACTGCGGTTGGAAAACAGGGGCCCGCTTTCACAGCTCACGAACAACCAACTAAGGATGGTCGGGCGGCGTTGGCAAAAGCACTGTCAGCCTTCCAATTCGGCCGGTGGTGTTTTGGTGTTCGGTATTGGCTGCCGTAAGAACAGTGACGGGCTGACTGCGCAACTGCGCTTGAGCCAATCCCGAACTGGAAAGTAGCCCCTTCGGTCGTAAGCTCGGCAGTTGGGGATCTACTGCAGCCGAAAAACGACGGTATCCGTGTCCGGATTTGCATCGAATGCCGACCAAAACGCCGGTTTCATAGTCATCGACGTGCCACGGTCGGAACGTCGACCACACCGCAGCGATCAAATGCTATATTAGAAGCGTGCTGGTAGCTCTTCATACGCTATGGAGCATGTCGACATCGAGGATGCCTTCCGAAGGATCTCCGTACGGGAACTTACAATGACATGAGAAATACGCGTCGTCCGGCCTTAACGGTCATTATGACATCAGGATGTGGCTGCAGAACGTCTCAAAGACCTTTGCGAGCCGCTTATCATATCGATGCCACTAGGGCTTGGCTTTGATAAATCGCATTGGCAGAGAAGAGGGACAAAACTGAAGAGGTTTTAACACTCTTGCTGGAATACCTGCTGCAACACTCCTGTCGGTAGCGACCGACCGCGCGGCCAGGCCAAGGCACTCCCTTAGGAGCCGGCTGGGGCCGCAGCGGCCCCAACCCGGTGGGCATGCTCCGTCGCGATTTTAAGAAGAGTTGCAGCCGTTTCCTGTGGCGTCCAACCTTGCGCTTCTGACGCAGTCACCAAGGCCGCAAACGCGGCTTCTAATGCGACTTCACAGTTCACCTCACGGTCTGGGCTATCCTCTGGCAATATCGGGGGTTCGACGGATTGGGACATTGTGACTTCTTTCAAAGGGGGAAAACCCGCCGCCCCAGCCTTTTGCCACTAGAAAATTTCAGCAAAGGATCATTCCAGCTATCAGCAGCGTGATTAGAACTGACAACGGCACGGCCAGAAGACCGACCAACTCAACATTTCTTGTGTTTTGTCGCTTGTCCATCTTCGTCGCCCGCATGTCGTTGGCTTTGGCATCTTGCCGTCAACGTGCAGCTGTTGGAACCAACCACAAGTGCCGCTGATCGGAGATTCAGTCGGTGCTGCATATTAGCAACACATTGTGGAACGATCGGGCGGCATCAGCCAATTGCTTTTGAATGCCCTTGCACTTGCTTCGTACGATTCCGTACAGTTTCCCCCATTGGGGAGGCGGCCGATGGACCATGACGAGGAAGGCTACAGCATTGACGCCTTCGATTTCGATGTGGTGTGCGAGACCTTCAGGAGATCCGTTCGGGAGCTGAACCTGGCTGAAGAGCATTGGGTAGACCACGCGAAGGCGCTCCTACGGGAATTCACCGACAGCGCACCTGATGACGACATGATTAGCCGGATCGTCGGGCGCTAGTGGCCTATACAGCCCTAGTTGGTTAGAATCGTACCCCGGTCCTGCCACGGAAACCTTTTCCAAGGTTTGCCGCGTCATAGAGGCGTCACAGAAGCTCTTGGAACAGATTGCCCAGCGCGGAGGGCCCTATGACGAAAAAGCTCGCCACCGTGAGGCAGCGGGCAGTTTTGGGACAAACAGAAATGGGAACAATGGACCCCCGAATTGCCAACGGGCCATCGCCAATGCCGTCAGAGAGCCCTGCCTGGACGTGTGGAGTCCTGTCCGGCCCTCGCCATTGATTTCGTCGGCAAGCTTGTCTTTGGCCTCGTCATAGGAGTTGGCATCGGGATGGCAATCGCCGGCTGCCAAGGATGCCGGGCCGCTGGCCGACCCATCAGTTAGGCGTCCGTAGCCAGAGCGTTATAAAGCAGCAAACACGCCAGGATAGGAACGGCGCTGCCTAGCAGCTGGTCTGCCGTGAGGCCGGAAAAATAGACAAGATGAAACGTCACCATCGCTCTACCAATCACGGTTCGGAACACTGCCGAATTAACCGTTAGCCGACGCTAATGTTCCGCTCTGGACTCACTACCGCTTTGGAAGAATCCTGCATCAGCGCCCCGCCGACCTTGATCTCAACGTCGGTGCCACAAGGCTTTCCTTCGTTCGCATGGTTCGCAGAGATTAGCACGATCGCATACTCTCATCTCATCCGGCGTCGTCTCCCTCACAAAGCAGCGCCGGTAAGGCTCGGCGACCTTCTTGTTTGTCCCGTGTGCCAAAGGAGGTCGCCGGGCCTGCCGTTGCTCATCTTTGCTGGTGGTTGCTCCTGATGGCTGCGCTTGGCGCCGTCGCCCTACTGCTACCTGCGGGATAAGGCCGGCGAGCCCTCTTGTCAGGCAGTCCGGCATGTAGGATTATAGTCCTCGTTGCGGCGACCCCTCAATGGAGAGCGCCAATGGCCAGAACCAAACCTTCGGAACAACTTTCCCGGGCTGAAATCGAGCGCTTCCTGGCGGCAGCCGAAGCGCTGCACAAGAGCATCGTCGGGCCGCTCCTGGCGTACCACGGCGAGCACTACCAAGCTCTACGTAAGGTCCATGGACCCCTGTTGAAGTCGATCGAGACCATCACCGGCCAGAAGTCGAAGTTCATCCAGTGGAACGGGACAGGACCGGCACAGCCCCGGGACAAGCCTCCGGGCTAAGTCTCCTCCCGGAAATCCAGCAGCTTGGCATGGCGAAGCTTCTCCTCGCCCTTCAGGAACCGCACGCGGCCGACCAGGCCCGGCTTTAGCCATTCGGCTTTGTCACTTTTGAGCCCTTTCGGCGCCGGCCCGCCAATCTTGCCTTGCACGCGGTCCCATAGGCGCTGGCGCTTGTCCGCCTTGAAGGTGACGAAGGCGCCGCCGGCATAGTGGCCTTTGTCGGCCATCAGCACCATGGCAGGCTTGCCGGGCTCGCGCTGCACGCCGATGATGTCCATCTCCTTTTCGGCATAGCACTTGATCTTGCGCCAGTTCGTCGTCGTACCCGACCGATACTTGCTGCCCTTCCGCTTTGAAACGATACCTTCAAGCCCAGCCTGGTCGACCAGATGAAAGACGGCGTCGCCAGTGCCCGGCATCGCTTCGCTGAACTGAATTCGGCCGCCGTCCGGGATCAACGCCCGGAGTATCTCGCGACGGTCTTCCACCGGCGTGTTCCGCAAGTCATGCCCGTTCAGGTGCAAGAGGTCGAATGCTAGCAGATACAGATCGCGCGACGGCTTGCGGCTGGTCGCGGCTGATTGATGCGCATGGAAGTCGGATAGGCCAGCCTCATTGATCGTAATGGTCTCGCCGTCGATGATGAAGTCTTTCGCCTCGATCGCTTCCGCCTCACCGGCAAGTTGGATGTAGCGGCCCGTCCAATCATAACCGTTCTTAGTGATCAGCCGAATCCCGTCATCATCCTTGATGACCTGGGTGCGGTAGCCATCGAATTTGATCTCATGAATCCATTCATCGCCCATCGGCGGCGTGTCGACCAGTTCGGGTTCCATGGGCTTAATGAATTTCAGACGCATGCACTGACTCGCAGAACTGCGACTTCAATTAGCTAGCGCTAAATTAGTTCCGGAACATTTTAGACGAATTGGATGTTTGAAGGGCTATGAAGATCGAAGCCGACCAATGCCGGGCAGCGCTGACGCTCATCCGGCGCACAATGGAAGAGCACTGTCCTCCTGGCGTGCTGCCGAGCGAAGAGATGGTCAATGGGCTCTATGGTCCGGAACTGATGCATGAGGCGGAAGCCATTGCCGCCGGCATCGTCGCAACCATTGACCAGCTGCAATTGCACGTGATGAAACCGCCGCCCCCTAGTATCAAATAGAGACCGACACAGGGAAGGTCGCTTGGCCGCGCGATCGTGGGCTCGCAACGACCGGCGAGGCGATGCCGGCCTCACCAAGGGTTACAGCCCTCGACCAGCAGCGAAGGCGGCTCGCGGCAGTGCAACGCCCGAAGTGTTTCGAGACGACGATGTCCACCGAGCGTAGCCAGCGCGCGTCGTGCTGCACAAGGACCGAGGCAGCGGCACGGCCGCCCGGGTTACTCCAAAGGCGGCTCTTCGCTCTGTGGAGCCAAAACGGTGATATCCATCCTGGCGATTGTCGATGCGGCGCGCCCCTGGGCGCCAGAATCCGTGTCGCCACTTTCTGCCGCCATTGCCTTGGCGCGATGTCCTACGCTGTCTGCGCTTTTGCCTGGCGCAAATCCTTCGCCCGGTTCTGTCTTTGCGGGTTTCGGTCGAGTTTCAGCTGCCTGCCGATGTTGGTTTCCAATCGCCGAGACCATTGATACCTCCCCTTGATGAGGCCGCGACTGTACCTGTCAAGGCTGTAGCGAGGCTGATCACTTAAGTGATCGGGTTGCGCCCGCTCGTAGTGGCCCTCCGATCACTGGGCTCTCGATGCCTTGGCGCTCGCGGACGTCTGGTCGGGTGGGAAGTTCAAACTCAGCCGCCCTTTGCGGCACCGGCTTCGCCCGACAACTAGGAACGATTTCGGCCGCCATGTGTTACGCAATCATGAATCTCGCGGATCCCGGATCAACAATGGCAACCGATCTTTTCACGATGCAACTCGCTGATGCTCAGCAGCGCATCAAACAGACCGAGTTCGCGCTGGTACTCAGCGAGAAAATGGTGGCTGAGAACCTCGCTTTATCCAGCAGGATACGATCGGCGAGGCGGCGTGTCCTGAAGGCCGGAAGGCCTCTGGCGACAGTCGACTCAACAAGCTGAAAGAGTTCTTCAAATGATCTCGACCCAGTCGGGACGTGGGAGAGCTTGCCGGTAACCTTAGCGGTAATCGGCCGAGTCGCAGCAGGAAGCGCGCCGAAAACTTGCTCGACGAAGACTGCGGCGTCGCTATGAACGCTACGGCTCAGTTGAGGCAGCACTTCGAAATCACGGCTATTGACCTGCTGAGCTATCAGTTTCCCTCGATCTCTAATGGTATGGGTTCTCCGCACCACCCTTCGCTCTTCGAGCTTCGGGTAGCACGCCACCAAGGCAGCCATCTCAAACGTCGAGATAGCCGGCGGCGACGAGCATTGCCTTGTACCGTTGGGCAAATCGGCTGGGCAAACGGCTGAGGTAACTTGACGCGCCAATATCCCAATGCGCGCCCAGTTCGCGGTCGAAGGCAGCCGGGTCGAATTGCAGCAAGCCGCTGCGTGGGTAGACCGTGAATTCTCCGAAGATCGGCTCCCCCTCCTCCTCGTAGAAATCGACACGCACCATGTCGAACTCGCTGCCGAGCGCCTCGGCTGCCTCGATCATCCGCGCCAGGCTCTTGGGAGGGGGAATTTCCAGGCTCGAGTCGATCGCGCCCTGGACGATGTTCAGCGGGCGCCAATCGCGATCCAGGTGGGCGGTATTCTTGACCGTGGAACGGAAGGCGACGACGACGATGTAGGCGACGCGGCCAGCCAGCACACAGAATTTGTAGTCGACCGGGTCATAATCCTGGTCCTTGCCGACAAGCGCTTCGACGAAAACCCGCCGCTCTATGTGCGCATAGCTGCGCTCCAGCTTGCGGGCGCCATAGGTTTGGCCAAGGTATTCCGTCATCTCGGCAATGATCGCCTCCCGGTCGGCGTTGGCCGGATCGCGAACGATGACATTCATGGCGCAACCGTGGTTGCATTTGACGGCGTAGGGGATTTTCAGGTCATCGAAGGGGATCTGGCGCGGATCGTCGCCCTGCCACAGCACCTCCGGGATGGCGAGCCCGGGAAGCCGCTCCCTGACGATTTCCTTGGACTTGAGCTTGTCGAGAAGGCCGATAAAGCGAGGATCGTCATCGAAAATCTTGCGCCAGTGGACCTTTTCCGTGAACGTCACCGGGGCTGCAAAATTCGGCAGATGCCGCATTCGCTCAAGGAAACGCTGGGTCAACCGGCGATAGCGGACAAGCAGCGCGGCGTTCAGCAACAGGAGAGATGCCCGCGCGCTGTTTCGCTTCAGCCATGCCTTTGCGCCACGCGCCATTCAGGTGTCCTTGCAACTTGCGCAACTTCATCCGCGAAGTGGACGGCCACCCTGCCCGCAGCAGTGAGGCACGTCGAGCTTCGCCGAGCTAGCCCTTCATCGGGTACAGTTTCAAATGCTGGATCAGGATGATCGTCTTGGCATCGATGATGCGGCCGTCTGAAATGCCGGCCAGCGCTTCATCAAGCCGCATTTCCAGAACCTCGATGTCCTCGCCCTCGTCGGCCGCGCCGCCGCCGGCCGAGATGCGGTCGGCGGGTGAATAGCGCGCCACGAAGAACCATAGCCGTTCGGTGACGCTGCCCGGGCTCATATAGGGGGAAAACAGCCGCTCGATGTTCTGTAGGCGATAGCCGAGCTCTTCCTCGGCCTCCTTGAGGATGGCGGTTTCGGGATCGTTTTTGTCGAGCAGGCCGGCGCAGGCCTCGATCAGCGGTTCGCGGTGGCCGGTGACGTAGGCGGGGTAGCGGAACTGCCGCACCAGAAGCACCGTCTGACGCTCGGGATCGAAAGGCAGGATCACCGCGCCGTCGCCACGATCGTAGGTCTGGCGAATCTGCGTCTCCCACTGCCCGTCTCGCCGACGGTAATCGAGAACGGTCTTCTTCAGGACCGCCCAGTCGTCGGACAGGACTTCCTCCGAGCGGATGCGGATACGATCTTCCATGATGAGCTCCAAGCTGTCGGCGCCATGGCGTAACCGCGAACGGTTTTGCGCGCAACCGGAACGGCGAAGCTTTCACCGCCTCGTGTCTGGTGCCGGCAACTGCCATCGCCTAAATAGCTGCAGTCCCTCTCCGGAGTTTTTTGATGACCGCAGCGCTTTTCCAGCCGATCGTCCTCGATGGCCTGACCTTTCCGAATCGTATCGCGGTGGCGCCGATGTGCCAGTATTCCGCCGAAGACGGCTCGGCCAGCGACTGGCATCTCTATCACTGGATGAACCTGGCGATGTCGGGCGCCGGCATGGTCACCGTCGAGATGACCGACGTCGAACGGCGCGGCCGCATCACTCATGGCTGCCTCGGCCTCTATTCCGACGACAACGAGGCGGCCGCCCGGCGCACGCTGGATGCAGCAAGGCGCGTCGCCGCGCCGGAAACGAAATTCGGCATTCAGCTTGCCCATGCCGGCCGCAAGGCCTCCAACCGAAAGCCCTGGGAAGGCGGCGGCCCATTGCAGCCGGGCGAGGATCCCTGGCAGACCGTCTCAGCCTCGGCCGTCGCCTATGACACCGGCTGGAATGTGCCGCATGCGCTGGAGGAGGATGAAATCCTGCAGCTCATCGAGCGCTTCACTCAAGCCGCGAGGCGGGCCGAGCGCGCCGGCTTCGACTTCCTTGAGTTGCACGCCGCGCACGGCTATCTGATCTTCCAGTTCCTGTCGCCGCTCTCCAACCAGCGCACCGACCGCTGGGGCGGCTCGCTGGAAAACCGCATGCGTTTCCTCATCGAGATCGCCAAATCGGTGAGGAAGGCAGTTCCAAACCTGATGCTTGGCGCCCGCCTGTCGGTAAAGGACTGGGTCGATGGCGGCTTCGAGGTCGACGAGGCGATCGAGGTGGCCAAAGCCTTGAAGGCGCTTGATGTTGCCTATATCTGCTGTTCGAGCGGCGGCAATTCGCCGTTGCAGAAGCTGCCGACCGGCGCCGGCTATCAGGTGCATCTGGCCGAAGCGGTGCGCAAGGGCGCCGGCATCCCGACACGGGCTGTCGGCCTGATCGACGATCCCGCGCAGGCAGAAGCGATCGTCGCCGACGGCCGCGCCGACATGGTCGCGCTGGCCCGCGCCTTCCTCGCCGATCCGCGCTGGGGCTGGCGCGCCGCCGCCACCTTCAGCGAGAAAATCCATCCCGCGCCACAGCTCGCCCGCTCGGTGACGACGATGCAGCATTGGACGAAGGGCTGAACAGGCAGCGCCGACGGATGCGCCAAACGCATCTGCTGGACAGATTGCCGCAGCTTCGCTTTAATCCGCCCGCTATAGTCCCTGGGGGCAGGCCGCCTTGGCGGCCGGATTGGGAGCAAAGTCCATGGCATCAAGGGCAATCTATCCGGCGGCAGCCGCTCTGGTGGTCGCACTGTCGTTCGCCGCGTCGTCTCCGGTCGGCGCGCAATATTGCGAAGGCACGGTGCACGGCCTGTCCAGGCACTACGATCTCGATACCGGCAGCGGGTTTCTCGCCGTGCGCGCACGGCCGAACTCGTCGTCGCGCATGATCGGGCAATTGTTCAACGGCGACCACACCGAGATTTTCGACCGCCGGGGCAACTGGTACCAGGTCGAAATCGGCGGACGGACCGGCTGGGCCAACGCCCACTGGCTGCGCAACGACTGCGGTTACTGAGACCAACGATTGCGGTTGCTGAGACGCCAATGCATGTCGCCCAAAAGTGGGACCCGGTTTTGGGACAACGACATGCATTAAACAGAAATCAAAAGCGCGTCGCAAACGCGACGCGACTTTTGGGCGCAGGCTGACGGCCACTTTTGCAACCATATTGGCTGCTTTGCGTTGCGGCCATCATGGATAACAAACCTTTTGAAACCCCGGTCGTGGTCGAACTCGGCCATGTCGGCAAATATCGCCAGATCCGCAGCACCCAGGAAGCGGCGGAGTGTCTGATGACGGTGTGGCCGCTCAATCGCGGCCCGCGCCATCGTGATGCTCTCGACACTTGCCTCAAAGTGCTGGAAGGTTATCGTTCGACGGCCGATGCACGCAGGGCCTTGATCGAAGCGGCCAAGGAATCGGAAGTGCTGGTTCCCGAAGACCGGCTGCCAGACGCCAAGTTGCATTGAAGCCCAAATTGCAATGAAAAGCGGGCCGCATTGAGCGGACGGACGAACCGGAGGATTTCATGGCGAAGCTGACTTACAAGATCGTCGAGCATGACGGGGGCTGGGCCTACAAGGTCGGTTCGACATTCTCGGAGACATTCCCGACCCACCAGGATGCGCTACGCGCCGCCGAGATCGCCTCGGCCGAACAGCAGATCGCCGGCGCCACGGACGGTATCCAGTATGAGGATGCCGAAGGCAAGTGGCACGACGAACTGGCCGACGGCCGCGACCGGCCGCAGACCGAAGTTTCCGACTGATCTTTGCCCCTCAGCTTTCGCTGCCGGCCTGGATGCTCGCCTAAGCAATCCGTCGGGAATTGCGTCAAAACAAACAGGCGGTACATCCTGCCGGTTAGTCGAAGCCGCGGCTTGATCACTTGCCGCAATATTGATCGTTCACGTTGGGCCTCACATTTCCATAGGGTCCTGACGGGTCGGAGGCGCACGGCCCCGTAGCGCCGCCATAGCCTTGGCTGCCGTCGGCATTGATGCTGCCGGTGGTGCTCTGGTCGACGGTCGATGACTGCTCGTTCCCGAACGGCCACCAGCTGTGATGGTTGGAATACGTGCCGTCCGATGACTGCGCCATCGCCGATGTGGCAAGACCGTTCGTCAGGACGCTTCTGCAAAAACTTTCCTGTACATTGAATTACTCCGTATCTGCCGCCTTGGGTGCGACACGGGGTAAAACCGGATATCAGCCGAATGGTTCAGTGAAATTGTTGTGAGGCTGTGGTGAGGTCTTGGCCGGCGAATGCCCGCTCGGCAATGCGCTTGATGAAGGCGATGACGCGGTCCGGCTCGACGAATTGCGGCATGTGGCCGAGGCCTTCGACCGTCTCGAAATCCAGCCCTTCGATCCTGTCCTTCATCGGCTCCCCATGTATGCGCATGGCGATGACGCGATCGGCTGTCCCGAAGAAAATGCCGGCCGGCATGGCGATCTCTCCATAGCGCTCTTCGATGCGGCCAAGATCCTGTTCGACCGCTACGAAATCGGTGGAGGTCGCATGGAAATGGCTTGGCCTTAGCCCGAGCCATCCGCCGCCATCGATCATGTAGTCGGCGGGAACGGCCTGCGGCGAGAAGATGAACTCCAGTGTCTGCCGCGCATATCTGAGGCTTGTCGGTATCGCGACGGTGTAGGCCATGATCCAGCGCCAAAGCCGCGAACGGATATAGAGCAGGCCCGCTTTCTCGCGGACGCCGGCTTCCAGATGCGTCAGCGGCGCCAGCAAAGCGATGCCGGAAATCGCGCCGGGATGTTCCACGGCCAGGGTCAGCGCGACGGCGCCGCCCAGGGAATGCCCGACCACAAGCGGCCTTTCCAGCGCGAGCGTTTCGATGAAGCGCCCTATGATCTCGGCCTGCTCAGGCAAGCGGCCGGTGGCTCCTTTGGCCCGCACCGAATAGCCCGATCCCGGCCGGTCGAGCGCGATCAGCCGGCAACCGGGGCCGAAGCGGTTGAACAGCGTGTGCTGGAACTGATGAAGCTGGGCGCCAAGTCCGTGCACGAACAGGATCGGCCGTCCCTCGCCCGTTTCGACATAATGGATGCGGCTGCCGTCGATCTCGACGAAGTTTCCGCTGGCCGGCACCAGCCTTTCGGCCTTGGCGGCAATCCAGAGCGTAGCGGCCACCAGACAGGCCACGATGACGAGAGCCAGCACGGACAGGCCGGCAACAAGCCACAGCAGAATCGATACCAGCATGTTTCACCCGGGAGCGGACCGGCGCGCACCATCACCCACTGACGAACGCTCGGCAAGGCAGATGACGGCTTGTGTCGGCATTGCCGCCAGTTCGATGTCGCGCTATCTCAGGCGACCTTCTTTCTGCCTCAGGCGACCTTGTCTGCCAACGGGCCTGTTTGCCGGAGCCTTCCATGCCTGAAATCGTCACTGCCGCCATGCTTGTCATCGGCGACGAGATTCTGTCCGGCCGCACCAAGGATAAAAATATCGGCCACCTCGCCGATATCATGACGGCTATCGGCATCGACCTGAAGGAAGTGCGGATCGTTCCCGACGAGGAGGACGAGATTGTCGCTGCGGTGAATGCCGTACGCGCCCGCTACACCTATGTCTTCACCACCGGCGGCATCGGCCCAACGCATGACGACATCACCGCCGATTCGATTTCCAAGGCTTTTGGGGTGCCGTGCGAATACGACGCCAAGGCCTATGCCATGCTGGGCGAGAGCTATGCCGCGCGCGGCATCGAATACACCGAGGCGCGCAAGCGCATGTCACGCATGCCGCGCGGCGCCGACCATATCGACAATCCGGTCTCCGTCGCGCCCGGCTTTCGCATCGGCAACGTCCATGTCATGGCCGGCGTGCCGGCGATTTTCCAGGCCATGCTCGACAATGTCGTGCCGACGCTGAAGGCCGGCACAAAAATGCTGTCGGCCACCGTCCATTGCCCGTTCGGCGAAGGCCTGATCGGCGGTCCCCTGGGCGACATCCAGAAGGCGCATCCCGACACCGTCATCGGCTCCTATCCGAAATATGGCGACGGCAAGTTCTGGACGGAGCTGGTGGTCCGCGCCCGCAGCCAGGAGGCGCTGGATTCGGCACGCAAGGACGTCGAGGCGATGGTGGCCGGCTTCACCGCCGCCAAGTGACCCTGGGTTCGCGGACCATCGCCGGGCCGGAACCAAGCACCGCACTCCCACGTTTTCCCTCGGGCGCAGCACGCGCTGGCAGATTTGAGGGATTTCGCATGCGCTTCAAGACCATCGTCGCCATATTGCAGAACGAACAGGACGCCGAACGCGTGCTCGACTGCGCCATCCCGCTTGCCGACCGGTTCGAGAGCCATCTCATCGGCATCCATGCCGAAGCGCTGCCCGTTCCCTACACCTCGGCAACCGGCTTCCCCGACACCGAGTTCCTGCAGGTCTCCGCCGACATGAACCGCGAGCGCGCCGAGAAATTGCAGGCGCTTTTCGTTCGGCGGATCGAGAATTCCGGCCTTTCCTTCGAATGGCGCAGCCTCGAGAGCTTTTCCGGCGACAGCGCGCTGACGGGTATTTCCAGCGTGCGCGCCGCCGATCTGATTATTGCCGCGCAGCGCGAGACCGGGGGCGACACGAGCGCCGATGTCGACACGCTGGTTTACGATGCCGGCCGGCCAGTGCTGGTGGTGCCGCATGAGGGGCCGTTGGTCACCACATTCAAACATGTGCTGCTGGCCTGGAACGGCAGCAAGGAGGCGGCGCGTGCCGCCTTCGACGCGCTGCCCTTCATCATCGAGGCCGAAAAGACCGACATTCTGGTCATCGATCCGCCGGATACGCTGGATGACAACCCGGAAGCCGCTGGCGCCGAGATCGCCGCGGCACTCTCCAGGCATGGCGCAACGGTCAGCGTGTCGGTGCAGAAATCGGGTAATGCTTCGGTCGATGACGTCATCCAGACCCGGATCGCCGAGACCGGAGCCGACCTTCTGGTGCTCGGCGCCTACAGCCATTCCTGGCTGCGTCAGCTTTTGTTCGGCGGCGTCACGCGCACCGTGTTGCGCAGCGTGCCGGTTGCGGCCTTTTTGTCGCGGTAACTCCACAGACTGGCCCCGCCCTTGCCAATGCCCTGACTTTCCAGTTAATTCCGCGCGCATTCCACAATGGTGCGCGCGGAGTGCAGAATGTCCCTTCCCGAAAAAGCCTTTCCGGTCTCCTGGGACCAGTTCCACCGCGATGCCCGGGCGCTCGCCTGGCGGCTTGCCGGCGCCAACAAGGGACAGTGGAAGGCCATCGTCTGCATCACCCGTGGCGGCCTGGTTCCCGCCGCCATCATCTCGCGCGAACTCGGAATACGCGTGATCGAGACGGTCTGCGTCGCCTCTTATCACGACTACACCAGCCAGGGGCAGTTGCAGGTGCTGAAGGAGATCACCCCGGCGCTGCTCGCCGATGATGGCGCGGGCGTGCTGATCATCGACGACCTCACCGACACCGGCAAGACGGCAGGCATCGTGCGCGCCATGATGCCCAAGGCGCATTTCGCCACCGTCTACGCCAAGCCGAAAGGCAGGCCGCTGGTCGACACCTTCATCACCGAAGTCAGCCAGGACACCTGGATCTACTTTCCCTGGGACATGGGTTTCACCTACCAGAAGCCGATCGCCGACGATCACGCCGGCTGATTCGCGCCAGCCCCATTTCTGCCCAGACGGCCAAACCCGCCCCGTTTGCTATGAAAACACGCACTGGAAGGCACATTATTCTGTCGAATCGACGCCTGTTGGCGCATTGGACGGTTGGTGTGATGTTTTTTACTTTTAAGACTTACACTTGTCGGTAAGATTCATACGGCGGCTAACGATTCTGAGGGCTGGGGTAGCTTTCACTGATGCTGACGACACCGGCGACACACGACCATCTGGCTGAAAGGGTCCGCAAGCTCTTCGGCACTTCGCCTTGTCGCCTGCAGGTTGCCGCTTTGCCATGGCGCAATAACGACGACGGCGTCGAGATCATGCTGATCACCAGCCGAGACACCGGGCGTTGGGTGCTGCCGAAGGGCTGGCCCGAGGCCAGGGAGCCGCTCTGCGAGGCAGCGGCGCGCGAGGCGGGCGAGGAAGCCGGATTGCGTGGCAAGATTTCGCTTTTCGAGGCCGGTCGTTACTTCTACGCCAAGGCCCTCGCGTCCGGCGAGGAAGTCCCTTGCGAAGTGCTGGTGTTTCCGCTGCAGGTCGAGCACGTTGCCGACCGCTGGAAGGAAAAGCGCGCGCGCACCCGCAAATGGGTCAATGGGGCCGAGGCCGTACGCATGGTCAACGAGCCGGACCTCTGCCAGACCATCGCCCATTTCTGCGGCGATCCCGACAAGTTCGTAGTTAGAGCGTAGCTCACAGCCACCGCTGCATAGTCCTGCGCGCCCGCACCGGTTCTTGCCCCGATTCCGGGCTCGGTGCTTCGCTCCGCGCGCCAGCAATCCGACACTATTCCCTCCCCTTCAGGCCAAGCTTAGCCACAGCTTGACATGCAGGCATTTACCTGCATATTGTGTCTTCAAGATGAGTGAGACCAATGGACGCCGACAAGGTTTTCAAAGCGCTGGGCGACCCGACCCGCAGAATGCTGCTCGATCTTCTGTGTGAGAAGAACGGCCAGACGCTGGGCGAGCTTTGCCAAAACCTCGACATGGCAAGGCAATCCGCGACCCAGCACATCGATCTTCTGGAGGCGGCCAATCTGATCAGCACGGTCAAGCGTGGCCGCGAGAAGCTGCATTTCATCAACCCCGTGCCGCTGCACGAAGTCTACGAGCGGTGGGTGCGAAAATTCGAACGGCAGCGGCTGAGCCTGCTGCACGACCTGAAACAAGAACTCGAAGGAGACGACCAATGACCCGGGAAACCACCAGTTTTGTCTACGTGACCTACATCAGATCGACGCCACAAAAGGTGTTCGAAGCCATCACCAGGCCCGATATCGCCAAGCGCTACTGGGGCCACGAAAACGTCTCCGACTGGAAGCCCGGCTCGAAATGGGAACACATCCGCGCCAATGAGGAACGGACCGTCGAACTCGTCGGCGAGGTCGTCGAAATCTCGCCGCCGACACGCCTGGTCATGAGCTGGGCCAACGCCTCGCAGGCCGACGATCCCACCAAGCATAGCCGGGTGACGTTCGCCATCGAGGAATACGACACCATGGTCAAGCTGACCGTCAGCCATGACGAGCTCGAAGCCGGCAGCGGCATGGCCAAAGGCATCAGCCAAGGCTGGCCGGCCGTGCTGTCCAGTATGAAATCCTTCCTCGAAACCGGCACGGGCATTGACCTTTTCGCCAAGCCGAAATCGGCCTGAAGCAACCGCGGAGAACGACGATGACCAAGCACTTTACCGGCGGCTGCGCCTGCGGCGCGATCCGCTATGAGGCCAGCGGCGAGCCGATCTTTCAGAACCACTGCCAATGCCTCGATTGCCAGAAGCGCAGCGGTACTGGCCATTGTTCCTATGTGACCTTCGGCCGGCGCACTGACGTAAAGATCACCGGCGAGCCGAGCACATGGCGGATGATCGCCGACAGCGGCAATGAAAAAGCCCAGGCCTTTTGCCCGACCTGCGGCACGCCGGTCTACGTAACGTTCGTCGCCATGCCGGAGGTGACGGCGATCCAGGCCACGAGCCTCGACGATCCCGGCCAGTTCGACCCGCAGGCGGTCACCTACACCGTGCGCGGCCACGCCTGGGACACGATCGACCCAGCGCTTCAGCCATTCGAGCGAATGCCTGGATGAACCAAGCAGAGCCCTATCCCTCGGATAGGGCTCTGCGTTCAGCTCAGATCACCAGGCCCTTGGTCAGTTCCAGCGCCTGCCGCTCGAACAGGCGGCGGTAGATGCCGCCCTTCAGCCGGATCAGCTCGTCATGCGAGCCTTCCTCGACGATCTTGCCACTGTCGAACACGAGCAGCCTGTCCAGCGCCCGCACCGTCGACAGACGGTGCGCGACGACCAGCGTCGTGCGGCCGACCATCAGCCGCTCCATCGCCTGCTGGATCAGCACTTCCGATTCCGAATCGAGGCTCGATGTCGCCTCGTCCAGGATCAGGATGCGCGCATCCGCCAGGAAGGCACGTGCGATCGCCACCCGCTGGCGCTCGCCGCCCGACAGTTTCACGCCGCGTTCACCGACCAGCGTGCCGTAGCCCTTCGGCAGGTTGGTGATGAAATCATGCGCGCTGGCGAGCTTCGCGGCATGCTCGATCTCGGCCTGCGTGGCGTCCGGTCGGGCGTAGGCGATGTTTTCCGCCAGCGAGCGGTGGAACAGGATGGGCTCCTGCTGGACGATGGCAATCTGTGCGCGCAGCGACGCCTGTGCAACCTGCGAGATGTCTTGGCCATCTATCAGGATCCTGCCGCCGCTGACATCATAGAGACGCTGGATCAGCTTCACGAAGGTCGTCTTGCCCGAGCCGGAATGGCCGACCAGTCCGACCCGCTCGCCCGCCGCTATCTCCACCGAAAAGTCGCGGTAGAGCGGCAAGCGATGGCTACCATAGTGGAAGGTGACGTTATCGAAGGCGATGTGGCCATGCGTGATCCGGATCGGCTTGGCGCCGGGCCGGTCCTCGACGCCGAGCGGTTGCGACTGGAAATCGACCAGTTCCTCCATGTCGTTGACCGAACGCTGCAAATTGCGGATATGCGTGCCGATGTCCCTGAGGTAGCCCTGCAGCACGAAGAACGAGGTCAGCACGAAGGCGACATCGCCCGCACTTGCCTGGCCCCAGGCCCACAGCATCAGCGACAGGCCGATTACTGCCGTCCGCAGCACCAGCAGCATGGCGCCTTGCGTCGTGCCGTTGATGGTGCCGCGCACCCAGGTGCGGCTGGTCCGCGCGCGCCATTTGGCGACGACCTTGGCAAGCCGCGCTTCCTCGCGCGTCTCGGCGCCGAAACCCTTGACCACGGCATTGCAGCTCACGGCATCGGCAAGCGAGCCGCCAAGCCGCGTATCCCAGCTGTTGGCGAGCCGTGCCGCGGGCGCGACATAGCCGAGCGACAGCAGCGCCGTCACGGTGATGAACAGCAGCGAGCCGACTGCCACGACCAGCCCCATCAGCGGCCAGAACCAGCCGAGCAGCAACGTCGAGCCGACCAGCATGGCGACCGACGGCAGCAACGCAATCAGGATGGTGTCGTTGAGCAGGTCGAGAGCCCACATGCCGCGCGTAACCTTGCGCACCGTCGATCCGGCAAAGCTATTGGCGTGCCAGTCGGTTGAGAAGCGCTGCACGCGATAGAACGCGTCGGCGGCGATGTCGGCCATCATCTTCAGCGTCAGTTCGACAATGCCCATGAAGGCGAGGTTGCGCAGCACCACGCCGGTCAGCGCCAAAGCGATGAGCGCGAAGAACGCCGCCATTGCCGCGTTCCACGCGACATCGTCAGCCAACGCACTGCTGGCGACGGCGTCGACCAGCCGGCCGGAATAGAGCGGCGTCAAGACGTCGGCCAGGGTCGACAGCAGGAAGCTGCCCATGATCAGCGAAAGCCGCCACGGCTGGCGCCGCCAGTGGCTGAGCGTGAAGCCAAGAACGCTGCGAAAGGCGCTTGCACGCAGATCGATTCGAAAACGAGTCATGATGTCATCCGGGCGCAAATCTGCCCGGTCCCGGTAAGGTCTGAAAATTGAAAACCGCGCTGGGCAATTCGCCCGGGGCTGCGGAGGTTCGGCATAGGTGGCGGCGCGCCCGATTCGTCGGGTGGCGACCGGCATCGGCAGAAGCCTGTACTCGACCCGGCATCGGCGCGAAGGACAAACCTTCGCCGGACGCCAGGTGAGACCTAGGCTTCGCGGCCTCGCATTACCATGTGAAATACTGCCATTCGGACCTCCCGCAAGACACTTGCGGAGCGGTCCTTATAGAGACGCCATGAAGGATCGCCAAGGCCGGGCACGTGGCAAAGCGTAACTGGTCCAACCAGTGAGGTGATTTTGCAACAACAGCCGGTCAACCCCCTCGCTATGCCTCATTCCGGGTTGCGATCGAGGCGCATGTAGCGGCCGTCGGTCGATGCCTTGAAGCCCAGCTTCTCATAAAGGCCATGCGCGTCACCGGTCGACAGGCTCCAGTGCGAGACCGTGCTGAGTTCAGGGTGGTCGATGAGCGCCCGCACCAGTTGCGTGCCAATGCCTTGGCCGCGATGCTGCGGCCAGATGATGATGTCGGCGAGATAGGCAAACACCGTACGGTCGGTGATGGCCCGGCCAAAACCGACTTGGTTCCCATCGATATAGGCCGCGGTGCAGAACGAGTTGGCAAAGGCGCGGCGATGAAAGTCATCGCTGCGGCCGGCGCCCCAATAACTCGCCATCAACAGATCGGAGGTCGCCCGGAAATCGATCCGTGACATGTCGAAGCTGATTTCACAGTCGGGCATGGTGCCTCGCAAAGAATGGAGGGCGGCCGAATTCAGTCCGGCCGGTGATTTGGCTGCCCACGTGGCGCGCTTATGGCACCACGAGATAGGCCTTCTGGTCGGCGATCGCGATGGCCACGTGGGTGCCGGAATTGAACTCGACGAAATCGAGCTCCATGCCGTCGCTGAAGATGACGCCGCCCCTGCTCTGCCGCGAAGAAACCACCAGCGGCCGGTCGCGGGTGATGACCCCATGCACAAGCGACACGCCGGTCGTGTTGCTCGGAAACGGTTCGCGCACCGAAAAGAACAGCTGTTCGCCTTCGCGGTCATAGCCTTGCGGCGGCACGGTCGGCACGGAGTTGTCACCATAGGCCGCAGCCAGTCCCGCGGCGCCCGCCATCACCGAGCGTAGCCAGCCGGTAGAGCCGGCGCCCGTGGAGATGATAATGCCGCTCGACGACTGGCGCTCGGTCCTGCCGCCATAGGTCAATTCGTAGCGCGCCGAGACATGCGTCGAGGCGCCAACGAACAGATCGTTGAAGGCGATCAGCCGGCGTCCGTCATTGGAGCGCGCTTCGGCCATCACCACCGCCTGGCGCTTCGCCTTGCCGGCGATCGTAAGGCCGAGGACCTTTTCGGTATCGTCGGCATTCCACGGCAGCAGCACGCCGTCGAAAAGCGCCGGGTTCGGGTTGATGCCGATCAGCGGCTGGTACGGGAGGTACTTCGCGGTGTTGGACACCAGCCCGTCCTGACCGAGCGCGATCACCGCGTCGGAGCCGAATTCGAACTGCGGGACCAGTTCGCGGTCGAGCCGCAACTGTTTGAGGCCTTGGGGAAGCGAACCCATCACCCGGTCGAGCGCCTGGTGATAGACGTCATGCGCCGCCTTGACCAGGTCGAAATTCATGCCGGCCTGCCGGAGATAAAAGCGCGCCTGTCCCTGCGTGTTAAAGCGCGTCGTCAGCTCCTCCAGCTCGGTCTTGCGGGTGACGACGATCACCCGGTCGATCGGCCTGCCGCTCTGGTCGCTTGCCACCCGAGCTTGCCTTTCAGGACCCGGCTTTCGGAGTGGAAAGCTGGCTGAGCGCGCTGGTGAGCATATCAGGCGTGATCGACAGATTGCCGACCGAACCGCCCTTTTCCGCCCAGGCCTTGAAAGCCATCGCCGTCAGCACGTGCGCCGGCGCCGACGAATAGACGGTGAGTTCGAGCTGTTGGGCCTTGGCTTGCGCCTCGGCAAGCGTCAGCTTGTTGCGCGCCTCGGTATCGACCAGCAGCTTGTTGCGTTCGGCAAGCTCGATTTCGGTCGCCAGCTCGCTCTGCTTGATCTCGCGCTCCTTCTCCACGCCCCAGGCACGGCGCCCATAGATCGCGGCATCGGCCTGGCGCTGCAGCGCCTCGCGATATTCGGTCTGGAGCGCCTTGCGGATCTCCGGCGTCGGCTGGACCGAGGTGATGTGAACCTCCTCGATCGACAGGCCGGCGGTCGCGGCAATCGGATCGTTGCGCAGCAGTTCGGCCAGATTGCCACCGAGCTTGGTCACCTCGGCCAGCGCCTGTTCCAGCGTCATGCTCGAAACCACCGCGCGGGCGCGGCTCTGTATCGCCAGCACCAGGCGTTCGGCGATCTTCTCACGGCCGTCGCCGACGACGTCGGCACGGCTGAGCTTGGCGCTGAAATCAAAACCTTCGGCTGCCTTGAGCGGATCGATGATGCGGTAGCTGACCGACCCCTGGATTGCCAGATCCTGAAAATTCGCCGTCGTCTCGGTGAAGATGAAGGGGTTATCGAGCGACGTCACCGGCACCATCGCTATCGTGGTGCCGAACGTGCCGTGCCAGAAGGAGATGCCGCGCCCCTGCTCCCTGATCTTGCCGTTCTTGAAGCGCAGGATGTGATACTCAGGCGTTCCCTTGAAATAGCTGATAAACATGCGCCCCCCAAGGTTCATCAATTCAATCAGATGTTTAGCCGCGATCCCTGAAACGGTTGGTGATGGGATAGCGGCGGTCGCGGCCAAAATTCTTCCGGGTGATCTTCACACCCGGCGCCGCTTGTCGGCGTTTGTACTCGGCAATGTAGAGCAAATGTTCGACGCGCGTCACCGTCGCCCGGTCGTGGCCGCGCGCGACGATGTCGTCGACGCCCATTTCGTTCTCGACCAGGCATTCCAGAATGTCGTCCAGCACCGGATAGGGCGGCAGCGAATCCTGGTCGGTCTGGTTCTCGCGCAATTCCGCCGACGGCGCCTTGTCGATGATATTCCTGGGGATCACCTCGCCTGAGGGACCGAGCGCGCCCGGCGGCACATGGCTGTTGCGCCAGCGCGACAGCGCATAGACCTGCATCTTGTAGAGGTCTTTTATCGGGTTGAAGCCGCCATTCATGTCGCCATAAAGCGTGGCGTAGCCCACCGACATCTCGCTCTTGTTGCCCGTGGTGACGACCATCGAGCCGAACTTGTTGGAAATCGCCATCAGGATCGAGCCGCGCGCGCGGCTCTGTAGATTCTCTTCGGTGATGCCTTCCTTGGTGCCTTCAAAAAGCTGCGCCAGCGTGTGTAGGAAACCCTCGACCGGTTCGAAGATCGGCACGATGTCATAGCGGCAGCCAAGCGCACGGGCGCAATCCTCGGCATCCTTCAGCGAATCCTCCGAGGTATAGCGGTAGGGCATCATCACCGCCCGCAGCCGCTCCTCGCCGAGCGCATCGACGGCCAATGCCGCGCAGATCGCCGAATCGATGCCGCCGGAGAGACCCAGCACGACGTTCTTGAAGCCGTTCTTGTTGACGTAGTCGCGCAGGCCCAGCATGCAGGCACGGTAGTCCGCCTCTTCGCGCTCGGGGATTTTCGACATCGGCCCTTCCGAGCAGACCCAGCCGTCAGAGTTATCTGCATTTTGCGCGCCTGCGGCGACACGGCTGCGCTTCCAGGTGGTGACATCGACAGTTTCCTCGAACTGGCTCATCTGGAAGGCGAGCGTCTTGTCGGCGCCGATGGCAAAAGAGGCGCCGTCGAAGATCAGCTCATCCTGGCCGCCGATCTGATTGGCATAGATCATCGGCAAACCGGTCTCGATGACCTGGCGCATAACGACCTGATGGCGCACGTCCATCTTGGCGCGGTAGTAGGGCGAGCCGTTCGGCACCAGCAGGATTTCCGCGCCGCTCTCGGCCAGGGTTTCACAGATGCCGACGTCGCCCCAGATGTCCTCGCAGATCGGAATTCCGATGCGCACACCACGGAAGTTGACGGGTCCCTGAGCCTCGGGCCCGGCCTGGAAGACGCGCTTCTCGTCGAACTCGCCATAGTTTGGCAAATCGAGCTTGTAGCGCTCGGCGAGGATCTTGCCGCCATCGGCGACGATGATCGAATTGTGGGTGCCGCTCTTGCGCTTCAGCGGCGTGCCGATGATGACGCCCGGCCCGCCATCGGAGGTATCCGCGGCGAAATCCTGAGCGGCCTTCTCGCAAACCTTGAGGAAGGCCGGCTTCAGCACCAGGTCCTCCGGCGGATAACCGGCAAGGAAAAGCTCGGTGTAGAGCACGATGTCGGCGCCCTGGCGGGCGGCATCCGCCCTCGCCTCGCGCGCCTTGGCAAGATTGCCGGCGACATCGCCGACCGTCGGGTTGAGCTGGGCAACGGCGATGCGCAGAATATCGGGTGCGGTCTTCTGGGTCATCTGTGCGGTTTAGCGCGGCAAATTTGCCCGGGCAATGGCGTTCGTTTGGACCAATTCGGTGATCAGTCGTCGCCCATATATTCGCGCAGCGATTGCGGCGAATGGTTCTCTCCGATCGACATCGCCAGAATGCGCGAAATGTGCCGGCGCGGCAGGCCGGTTTCCTGCGCCCATTTGTTGATCTGCGCCTGAATCCTGTCGAGATCCCTCTTCGACGTCGGACTTTCGGCGATGTCGAGGCCGGCGTCACGCAAAGCCGCGACCATATCGGCCGAGATGACGAAGGCGTCCCATTGCAGCCAGCGCAGGAAATACTGGCCGGTGTTGCCGCCAAGCCGGCTGCCATGCTTGCCGAGATACGCCATCAGCCCGACCTGGTCGTCGTCAGGCCACTCCGCGAGGAATTTGCCGAAACCGCCATGTTCCTTCGACACACGCTCAACGAAGGCGGCGTTGTCGCGGACGGATTTGATCTTCTGCGGGTTGCGCACAATCCGTTGATCAGCCGTCAGGTCGTGCCAGAAGTCATCAGGCTGAAACAACAGCCGTTTCGGCTCGAAATGGAGAAACGCGCCCTCGAACCCAGGCCATTTCTGTTCGATAACGCGCCAGACGAAGCCGGCGGCAAATACCCGCTCGGCCATCGTCGACAGGATGCGATCGTCCGTAATGTCGGCAATCGCAGCATTGTCAGGCGCCGGCCCGAGCAGCGAGGTCAGCACCGCGTCGCCGCCTTTGCGTTTTGCTGCACGGGCGCGAATCTTCGCGAAATCGGGCATCCTGCATCCTCGCGCCGCGCTTTTGACGAAACGCCATCTTCCTATATGCAAACGAGGCTGCCAAGCCGACGCTTTTCCTATGGAGACATCCATGCACAAGACCGTGCCAGAACTGGCCAACCGCTGGCTGAAGCGAACGCCGGAGGGCCTCAGCGAGCTCGAGCGGCGGGTGTTGCAGAGCACTGTCGACCGCAAGCCCATCTCGCAGGATATCAACGACAGCCTCACCGGCCTTCAGGGCGCCGGCGACCGGATCGCCGATGCCATTGCCCGCATCGGCGGCTCGTGGACGTTCATCCTGTCCTTCATTGCTTTCCTAGTGCTGTGGATCGGCGCCAATTGGTGGCTGCTCGGGCGAGACTCGTTCGACCCCTACCCCTTCATCTTCCTCAACCTGGTGCTGTCGATGATCGCCGCCTTGCAGGCGCCGGTGATCATGATGTCGCAGAACCGACAGGCCGCGCGCGACCGCATCGACGCCGCGCATGACTATGAGGTCAACCTCAAGGCCGAGATCGAGATCATGGCTCTGCATGAAAAGCTGGACGAACTGCGCCACAGCCAGATCATCGGCGTGCGCGAGGACATCGCGCGCCTGGCCGAACAGGTGAACCGCATAGACGAAAAACTGTCGGGCCGGCAAACCTCTCAATGACCGGGATCGTCCATCACCTCATCGAGCAATATGGGTTGATCGCGGTTTTCATGGGCTGTGTCGCCGAAGGCGAAAGTGCGGCCATCCTCGGCGGCTTCTTCGCCCATCAGCATGTCTTCATCCTCTGGAAGGCTTTCCTCACGGCCGCCATTGGCGCCTTCGTCGGCGACACGTTTTTCTTCATTCTCGGCCGCAGCTTTGCCGACCATCCCAGGGTGCTGAAACTGAAGGCGAGGCCCGGCTTCAACCACGCCTACCGTCTCGTCTCGTCCCATCCCAACATATTCGTCCTGTCCAACCGCTACATCTATGGCCTGCGCCTGGTCGGCGGCATCGCGGCCGGTTTCGCCAGCATTTCGGTAGCGCGCTTCGTTATCCTCAACGCGGTGTCGTCGCTGGTCTGGGCGGCTTTGTTCTGCGGCATCGGCTACGTCTTCGGCCTCGGCGCCGAGCAGATGATAGGCAAGGCACTGCTCCATCACGAACGGCTGCTGATCGCGCTTGCCATAGGCCTGGGTGTCGCCATCCTTGCCTGGCTCATCGCCCGCACCGTCGCCGGTAAGGAGCGCGCCAAGGACGCCCGCGACAGCGAAACCACATCGTAAGGTTCAGTCGTCGTCCTCGACCAGAGCCCGGTCGCCGCGATCGAGGATCAGCGGGATGATGAGATCTTCCTCGTCGGCCAGATGCCGCTTCAGCATGGCAATCAGCCGGCTGTTCTCGTCCGCATAGGCGTCGGCGGCGAAGCGCTGCCTGTCCTCGCTCTCCTCGAGCGTGCGGATGAAGGCGTTCGCCGTCTCGGCGTTGCGCTCCAGCCCCTCATGAATGGTGTGATGGTCGGCATCGAGGATTTCGAAGCCGCGCTTCAGGCGCGGCTCCGCCTTGGCGAAAGCCGGGAAATATTGGTAGTCCTCGACATTGTGGTGGCCGTCGAGATTGCCGAGAAAGTGGTTCAGCCGCGGCGCGAACCAGCGCGCGAAATCCGGCGCCGTCAGCCTGCCTTCGCGATAGTCGCCAATGCCGTTGGTGAGCATGCCGCCCAGCTCTCGGAACATGTCGTGCCGCTGCAGCCACATGTTTGCCATGCCGTGGATGTTGGCGTGGCCCTGCCATGTCTCGCGCGGATATTTTTCCGCCAGCCAGCGCAGGTCTTCCGGCAGGCCGGCTCTTTCAAGCAGCAGAAAATTGGCTTCCACGACGTCAGTCTCCTTTGGTGACTAACATATGGGAGCGTTCAGATCAGATCGGTAGTCCCGTGATGCGCTCGATGAGGGCGATTCCCCAGACGCCGGCGACGATAATAACCGAAATCAGCACCGCCAGCGAGCCGCAGTCCTTGGCGAGCTGGATGTCGACGTTGAACTCGCGACTGAAGGCATCGCAGGCTGCCTCGATGCCGGTGTTCAGCACTTCGACCATGATGAGCAGCAGCACCGCGCCGATCAACAGCGCGTAGCCGCGCCACGAGACCGAGACGAACCAGCCGAGCGGCAGCGCCAGCACCAGCAGCATCAGTTCCTGCTGAAATGCCCTTTCGCTGGCGGCGAGCTTGCGAAAGGCTCGCACAGAATTGAAGTAAGCACCGATCAGCCGCTGCATGCCGCATCCCCTTCGAATCACCGGCAGGGGATATCGCAATGGCTGGATCAAGGGAATAAGGCAGCCGCCGCAAAATCACTCCTCCGCAACCTTGATCGGCGGCGTCGACTTCTCGAACTGCGGCAGTCCATCGTCGATCGTATAGTAATCGCCCTTGTCGCCGACAAAGATGTGGCATTGGCCTTCGAGCCCGGTCGGGTTGTCGAACGATCCGGCCAGAACCGAGACATAGGCATCCTGACCCGGCTTCCAGAACAGCACCGAGCCGCAGATCTTGCAAAAGCCGCGCTTGGCAAAGGAAGACGATTCGTACCAGCTGATGTTGTCGGCGCCGGTTATCGTGATGTCGCCGTCGGCGACGTTGGTCGCGGCGTAAAAATGCCCGCTCTGCTTGCGGCACTGCGAACAGTGGCAATAAATGACTCCGCGCAACGGCCCTCGCGTCTGGAAACGCACGGCTCCACACAGGCAAGATCCGCTGTGGTTGTTGCTCATCCCTGCCTCCACCAGCCATCGTTCACGGCTTCGCCGCTGGCCGAGAGGATTTCAGTTTTGCCGCAGCCGGGCACCGGCAAATGCGACATGGGGTGGGCGTGTTCGGACCTGACCTCAGGATCTTTGCAAACCATTTCTGCAGCCTGCGGTAGAACGGACGCGTTACCTGGCGGCACATTAAGGAAACTTTAGCGCCGGCGCATCTATGGTCGTTGCCAAGCGAATGTCGCGATTGGGGACGTGTCTTTCGCAGGATGATCCGAAATACGGCTGGCACTCTCCGGTCGGCGGCATCTCGCACGGTCTGCGATGGTTCCCAGAGGCAGAGTGAACAGAACATGCAGCCGGCAGCCGTCCAGACCGACCGAAACAGCGACATTGCAACAGCCGTTGTGGCGACCATGCGTCAGCTCGGCGTGCTTGGCCTGCCGCGCAATTACGAAATCTTCTACGAAGCACTGAAAGGCACCAATCGCGAACTCGGCCTGGCCGTCGTCGCGCTGGGCAACCAGCCGACGCAGGACGATCTCGACCGCATCGGCCGCGCTTTCTTTGCCCAGCATCACGGTCCCGGCATTGTCGAGCAGGCGCGCGACGTGCTGGCCAGGGAACTCGAGGACATCGCCTTGCTGCTGCGCAGCGAACGTAGCCATATCGAGAAATACGGCAAGATCCTCGATGAGACGTCGAGTGGCCTCGCCAACCGCAGCCTGCTTTCGCAGGATCTGCTGCAGAAGGTCGCCAGCGCCATGGCGGCAGCCACCAACTCGACCCTCGACCACGGCAAGCAGGTTGCAACCACGCTGAGCGACAAGACGGCGGAACTGGAGAGCGTCAAGTCGAAGCTTGAGGAGTACAAGCGGCTCGCCGACACCGACCCCTTGACCCATATCTGGAACCGCCGCGCCTTCGACAAGCAAATCACGGCGATTTACACCTCCAACAAGGGGATCCTGTTCAACGCCCTGATCCTTGCCGACATCGACCATTTCAAGGGTGTCAACGATCGCTACGGCCACCCGGTCGGCGACAAGATCATCCAGATCGTCGCTGAAATCTTCCAGACCAGCATCCGTGAAGACATGTTCGTTGCCCGCACCGGCGGGGAGGAATTCGCGCTGATCGTCGAGGGCGCCAGCGAGGATACCACTTACGAGATCGCCGAACGCATCCGCGTGCTGATCGAACAGACGCCGTTCACCAGCAGCCAGACCGGCGCCAATTACGGCACGGTGACCGTTTCCATGGGCATCTGCATGGCTTCCGAAGCGGAAAGCCCGGAGGATCTTTACACCAAGGCGGACCGGGCGCTCTACCGCTCCAAGGTTGGCGGGCGCAACCGCGTCACCCGGCACTCGACAATGGCCGGCCGCACCGGCAAGAACTGGCTGCTATACAAGAAAGACTGACGCTTCGGCGTGCAGCCAATTCCCGGGCACAGGCAAATTTATCGGATCCCGCCTCTTTCCATATGAATTTCAGTGGACTATATTTTCCATGGAAAGAGAGAGGCCATGTCTGTTACACAACCCAATGCCGCCCCTGATCTCACCGCGACGGCGGCCGAAAACGCGGTTCTGACCAAGGCCACGCTGCGTGCCGCCGAACTCCTGGATATAACCGCCAGGGTGCTTGCGTCGATCATCGGCGTCTCGGAAGCCACGGTTTCACGCATGCGCAGGCAGGAATTCCTGCTGGAGCGCGGCACCAAGCCGTTCGAACTCGCGGTGCTGTTCGTGCGGCTGTTCCGTTCGCTCGATGCCATTGTCGGCGGTGACGAGACGATAGCCCGGGCATGGCTGAAGAACGCCAACACGGCTTTCGATGGCAGCCCGCTTGAAAAGATCCTCACCATTACCGGGCTTGTCGATGTCATTGCCTATCTGGACTCCCGACGCGCTCTCGTCTGAAGCCGTCCGGCTCGACGGCAAATACTGGCGCATGGTCGAGGCGCAGCACCGCGTCTCGACGCTGAAGATCGTCGACACGCTGGACGAACAGGCGCTGCTCGAGGATCTGATCGAGGAGACCAAGCCGCAGATCCCCATGGAATGCCGGCATCTCCACTATCTCTTGGCGACGCCCTTCCGCTACGGCTCGATCTATCCCTACGGCTCGCGCTTCCGCCGCGCCGGCCGCACCCTGGGCGTCTACTATGCGGCGGAGACGATCATGACGGCGGTCGCCGAAATGGCCTTCTACCGCCTGCTGTTCTTCGCCGATTCGCCCGACACGCCATGGCCGCGCGACGCCGCCGAATACACCGCCTTCGCCGCCGCGATCCATACCGACAATGCCATCGACCTGACGCGGCCGCCGCTCGACCGCGATCGGGCCCATTGGACGCATCCGACCGACTATGCCGCCAGCCAGGCGATTGCCGATGTCGCGCGTGAGGCTGGGCTGGAGGCGATCCGTTACCGTTCGGCGCGCGACCCGAAGGGCGTCAATGTGGCGCTGCTGACATGCCGCGGCTTTACCAAGGCCAAGCCGCTGGAGCCGCACACATGGCGCATCCGGCTAGGCTCCCTCGGCGTCCAGGGGATCTGCGAATTTCCGGAAAGGCGCATCGAGTTTTCCAGAACCGCCTTCGCCAATGATCCCCGGCTCAACGGATTGTGCTGGGAACGCGGGCGTTGATCAAACGAAAAAGCGCCGGATTTCTCTGGCGCTTATCATTTCAATTCTGAAAACGGGTTCAGCCGTTAGCCACCTGCTTGTGCTGCACCGGATGGCTCTTCTTCAAGAGATCCGACACCAGGAACGCCAGCTCGATCGCCTGGTCGGCGTTGAGGCGCGGGTCGCAATGGGTGTGATAGCGGTCCTGCAGCTCCTCGGCGGTGATGGCGCGGGCGCCGCCGGTGCATTCGGTGACGTTCTTGCCGGTCATCTCGACATGGATGCCGCCGGGGTGCGTGCCTTCGGCGCGATGCACCTCGAAGAAGGTCTGCACTTCCTTGAGGATGCGGTCGAACGGCCGCGTCTTGTAGCCGGCAGCCTCGATCGTATTGCCGTGCATCGGGTCGGACGACCACACGACGCTGCGACCTTCCTTCTGCACCGCGCGCACCAGCTTCGGCAGATGGTCGGCGACCTTGTCGGAGCCGAAGCGGGCGATCAGCGTCAGCCGGCCCGGCTCGTTCTCCGGATTGAGCAGGTCGATGAGCTCCAGCAGGCCGTCAGTCGTCAGCGACGGGCCGCATTTGAGGCCGAGCGGGTTCTTGATGCCGCGGCAATATTCGACATGCGCATGGTCGGGCTGTCGGGTGCGGTCGCCGATCCAGATCATGTGGCCCGACGTTGCGTACCAGTCGCCGGAGGTCGAATCGACGCGGGTCAGCGCCTCTTCATAGCCGAGCAGCAGCGCCTCGTGACTGGTGTAAAAGTCGGTCTCGCGCAGCGCGTAGTTGGTCTCCGAGGTGATGCCGACGGCCTTCATGAAGTCCATCGTCTCGGTGATGCGGTTGGCGAGCATGCCATACTTCTCGCCTTGCGGGCTGTCGGAGACGAAGCCCAGCATCCAGCGATGCACATTCTCCAGGCTGGCGTAGCCGCCTTGGGCGAAGGCACGCAGCAGGTTAAGCGTCGCCGCCGACTGGCGGTAGGCCATTTCCTGGCGGGCCGGGTCGGGAATACGCGACTTGGGGTCGAACTCGATGCCGTTGATGATGTCGCCACGGTAGCTTGGCAGCGTCACCTCGCCCTTGGTCTCATTGTCGGACGAGCGCGGCTTGGCGAACTGGCCGGCGACACGGCCGACCTTCACCACCGGCTGCGCGCCGGCAAAGGTCAGCACCACCGACATCTGCAGGAAGACGCGGAAGAAGTCGCGGATGTTGTCGGCGCCATGTTCGGCGAAACTCTCGGCGCAATCGCCGCCCTGCAGAAGGAATGCGTCGCCGGCAGCGACAGCCGCAAGCTGCTTCTTCAGCTTGCGCGCCTCACCGGCAAAAACCAGCGGCGGAAAGGTGGCGAGCTGGGCTTCCGTGTTCTTCAGCGCGGCGAGGTCCGGATAGGCAGGAACCTGCTTGATCGGCTTTGCTCTCCAAGAATTCGGCGACCATTTCGTCATCGCTGCACCCAAACGCTCTTTCCAGCAGGCTTTTGCCCGCCATTCCCGCCCCATATGGGGATGGCGGCTCCATACACGAAGCCGATTTTCTATTCTAGACCGGAATTCAAGCGCTGGCGAATGGTAGCCGGCGGGCTATGCGGCCTTCTCCACCAGCCGCGCCAACTGCGTCATGACGACAGCCGAGCCCGCCAGACGCTTCTCGGCTGTCGGCCAGTCGCGGATGAAGACCACGCTGTGGTCGGCCCTGATCTTGGCCAGCGAGCCCTGTTCGCCGATGTACTTGACCAGCCCGACCGGGTTGGAAAACTCGCGCTTGCGGAAATGGATGACGACGCCCTTGGGGCCGGCATCGAGCTTTTCGACATTGGCCCTGCGGCAGAGCGCCTTGATGAAGACGATCTTGAGCAGATGCTTCACTTCCTCCGGCAGCGGGCCGAAGCGGTCGATCAGCTCGGCGCCGAAAGCATCGATCTCCCCCGTGTTTTCGAGATCGCCAAGGCGGCGGTAGAGCGCCAGCCTGAGCTGCAGGTCCGGCACGTAGCTTTCCGGGATCATGACAGCCGTACCGACAGCGATCTGCGGCGACCAGCCGCCGTCCTGGACCTCGCCGGAGTCCTTCACCTCGGCCACCGCCTCTTCCAGCATCTGCTGGTAAAGCTCGAAGCCGACCTCCTTGATATGGCCGGACTGTTCTTCGCCGAGAAGATTGCCGGCGCCCCTGATGTCGAGGTCGTGGCTGGCGAGCTGGAAGCCGGCGCCAAGCGTGTCCAGCGACTGCAGCACCTTCAGCCGGCGCTCGGCCGTGTCGGTGAGCTTGCGGTTGGCCGGCAGCGTGAACAACGCATATGCCCGCACCTTGGAACGGCCGACGCGGCCGCGCAGCTGGTAGAGCTGCGACAGGCCGAACATATCGGCGCGATGGATGATCAGCGTGTTGGCGGTCGGAATGTCGAGCCCGGATTCGACGATGGTGGTCGACAACAGCACGTCGTACTGGCCGTCATAGAAGGCGTTCATGATGTCGTCGAGTTCGCCCGGCGGCATCTGGCCATGGGCCACCGCCACCTTCAGCTCGGGGACGGATTCGCGCAGGAAATTATGGATTTCGGCGAGATCGCTGATGCGCGGAACGACATAGAAGGAATGGCCGCCGCGGTAGCGTTCGCGCAGCAGCGTCTCGCGGATGACCAGCGGGTCGAAAGGCGAGATGAAGGTCCGCACCGCCATGCGGTCGACCGGCGGCGTGGCGATCAGCGACAGTTCGCGCACGCCGGTCAAGGCAAGCTGCAGCGTGCGCGGGATCGGCGTCGCCGACAACGTCAGCACGTGGACGTCGGTCTTGAGGTCCTTCAGCCGTTCCTTGTGCTTGACGCCAAAATGCTGCTCCTCGTCGATGATCAGCAGGCCGAGATTCTTGAACGAGATCGCCGACCCGAGCAGTGCATGGGTGCCGATGACGATGTCGACCTGCCCCTCGGCGATGGCTTTCTTGGTTTCCACCAGTTCCTTGGCGCCGACCAGCCGCGAGGCCTGGCCGACGCGGATCGGCAGGCCGGAGAAGCGCTGCGAAAAGGTCTTGAAATGCTGGCGCGACAACAGCGTCGTCGGCACCACGACCGCGACCTGGAACCCTTCCATCGCGGCGATGAAGGCGGCGCGCAACGCCACTTCGGTCTTGCCGAAGCCGACATCGCCGCAGATCAGCCGGTCCATCGGCTTGCCGGCGCCGAGATCGTCCACGACGGCATCGATCGCGCCCTGCTGGTCGTCGGTCTCCTCATAGGGAAAGCGCGCCGAGAATTCGCCGTAAAGCCCTTCCGCCGGCACCATGGGCGGCGCGGTACGCATCTGGCGCTCGGCGGCAATGCGGATCAGCTGTCCGGCCATGTCGAGCAGGCGCTTCTTCAGCCGCGCCTTGCGCGACTGCCAGGCGCCGCCGCCGAGCTTGTCCAGCGTCGCCTCGGCTGTGTCAGAGCCGTAGCGCGACAGAAGCTCGATGTTTTCCACCGGCAGGAACAGCCGGTCGTCGCCGGCATAGTGGATTTCCAGGCAGTCATGCGGCGCGCCGACCGCCTCGATGGTGCGCAGGCCGATGAAGCGGCCAATGCCGTGATCGGCGTGGACGACGATGTCGCCGGCCGACAGCGACGACGCCTCGGCGATGAAATCCGACGCGCGCTTCTTGCGCTTCGAGCGGCGGATCAGCCGGTCGCCCAGAATGTCCTGCTCGGCGACGACAACCAGCTGTTCGGTCTCGAAGCCGGATTCCAGCGGCAGCACGGCGAGTGCCGCCTGCCCCGGCTCGAGCTTTTCCGCCTCGGCCAGCGTCGCCACAGGCACCAGATTGCCGAGATGGTGCTCGGCCAGGATCTGGCCAAGCCGATCGAGCGATCCTTCGGTCCAACCGGCGACGATGACCCGCCGGCGTGCCGCGCGCTCGTCGGCAATATGCTTCACCACGACGTCGAAGACGTTGGCGTTGGGGTCGGCACGTTCCTCGGCGAAGCTGCGGCCGTGGCGCGAACCGCCATGGAACACCTTTTTGGCCCCGACATCGGGCGCGTCGAAGGCGGTGAAGTCGATGGCTTCGCGCGGTCCGAGGGACGCTACGAGGTTTTCCGGTGAGAGATAGAGCAGGTCCGGCGCCACCGGCTTGTAGGGCACGGCGTCCTTCAAGGCGGCGTCGGCCTGTTTGCGGCGCGCTTCGTAGTGGTCGAGGATCAGCGTGTGACGCTCAGCCAGCGCTTCGTGCGCCAGATGGTCGAAGATGACAGGCGCATCCGGCAGATAATCAAACGCTGTCTCCAGCCGCTCGTAGAACAGCGGCAGCCAGTGCTCCATGCCGGCAAAGCGCCGCCCTTCGCTCACCGCCGCATAAAGGCCGTCGTCGCGCTGCGGCGCGCCAAAGGCTTCGATATAGGAGCGGCGGAAGCGGCTGATGGTTTCGGGGGTCAGCGCCACTTCACTCATCGCCTGCAGCGCCATCGACTTGCGCTGGCCGGTGGTGCGCTGCGTGGCGGCGTCGAAGACGCGGATCGATTCCAGCGTGTCGCCGAAGAAATCGAGCCGCAGTGCTTCCGTCCAGCCGGGTGCGTAGAGGTCGAGGATGCCGCCGCGCACGGCGAATTCGCCGATACCGCGCACCGTCGGCACCCGCTCGAAGCCGGAAATCTCCAGCCGCGACACCAGCGCGTTCATGTCGATCTGGTTGCCAGGCTTTGCGTGGAAAGTCTGCGCTTCGACCAGATCGGCCGGCGGAATGCGCTGCAGCAGCGCATTGGCAGTGGTCAGGATGACGGCGCGATGCGGCTTTTTTGCCAGCGCGATCATCGCCGTCAGCGCATCGAGCCGCTTGGCGGCGGCATCGGAGCCTGGCGAAACGCGGTCATAGGGCAGGCAATCCCAGGCCGGCAACTCCAGCACCGGCAGGCCGGGGGCGGCAAAGGTCAGCGCCTCGATGATCGACGGCAGGCGCTGGCCGTCGCGCGCCACGAACAGCACCGGTTTGTCAGGCGCAATCTCATGGATCGCCTGCACCAGCGCAAAGGCTTCGTAGCCATCGGCAACGCCGTCGACGATGAACTGGCCGGCGCGGCCTTTCGGCAGACCGATTTTGGGAATGAGGCTCATGGTTGCACGTTTAAAATGTCATGGTCCGGCGCGATGCCAGGATCTTTTGCAGGACGGCACAGTCGATATTCCCGGGAACCGGGCGTTCGCCGGTGACCATGGGCAGGAATTCGGTGTCGGGAATGTCGAGCAGCCTTTCATATTGGTCGATTTCATCGCCGGTCAAGGCGCCGATCTCGTTGTCGGCGAACGTACCGAGGATAAGGTCCATCTCGCGCATCCCGCGATGCCAGGAGCGGAACAACAGCTTGCGGCGCCTGATATCCAGCCCCTCGCTCGATCGTTTCGTCCCGGTCATCGTGCCGCATCCTTGCTTGGTGCGGCGCATATAGCGTGGATAGAGGGCGGTGTCAGCCTTGCAACGCACGGGTGGGCGGCTAAACATCCCGGGTGTGAAGAACACTCCTGACAACGCTGGTGCCGGACACCGCCCGCACTTCACCCTCCCCCTTGTGGGGAGGGTCGGCGAGCACGCTTCGCAAAGCGAAGCGAGTGAGACGGGGTGCGGCGCTGGTGCGCCGCCTTCTTCTGAAGTTAGACGCGCACCTACCCCCACCCCGCTCCGCTTCGCGGATCGACCCTCCCCACAGGGGGGAGGGTAAAGGCATGCGCCCCTCCCTCCTCGACCCTCTCTTCGTCCCCATCACTTCGCTTGCCGGCGTCGGCCCCAAGGTTGGCGCTCTGATCGAGAAGGTGGTGGCGGCCGATCTCGGCGAACGGCCGGCGCGCGCGGGCGACCTGTTGTTCGTGCTGCCGCACACCGTCATCGACCGTCGCAATCGTCCCAGCATCGCGCTTGCGCCTGCAGGCGCCATCGTCACGCTCGACGTGCGCATCGACCGCCACCAGCCGCCGCCGCGCGGCAACCGGTCGGTGCCTTACCGCGTCTATGCCCATGACGACACCGGCGAGATCGGGTTGACCTTCTTCCACGCCCATGCCGCCTATCTCGAAAAAGCGATGCCGGTGGGCGAGCATGTCGTCGTCTCCGGCCGTATGGAATGGTTCAACGGCCGCCCGACCATGGTCCATCCCGACCATATCGCTTTGGCAGGTGACACTGAGAACCTGCCGCTGGTCGAACCGGTCTATCCGCTCACTGCGGGCCTGTCCGGAAAAGTGCTGCGCCGCGCCATCGGCCAGGCGCTCGGCCGGCTGGCGGAATTGCCGGAGTGGCAAGACGACGCCTTCATGCGCAAGCAGACCTTTCCGGCCTTTGCCGACGCGCTCGCCCGCATCCACTATCCCGCGGACCCCCTCGATGTCGCCATCGAGGGGGTGGCATGGCGCCGCCTTGCCTATGACGAGCTTCTCGCCGGCCAGGTCTCGCTGGCGCTGGTGCGGGCAAAGGTGCGCCGGCTGTCGGGCCGGCCGCTGATCGGCGACGGCCGCATCGTCGAGAAACTGCGTGCGGCCCTGCCCTATTCATTGACCGGCAGCCAGGAATTCGCGCTTGCCGAAATCAATGCCGATCTGGCCGACCCCGAGCGCATGCTGCGCCTGCTGCAAGGCGATGTCGGCTCCGGCAAGACGGTGGTGGCGCTGCTCGCCATGGCGCGCGCGGTGGAGGCCGGTGGCCAGGCGGCGTTGATGGCGCCGACCGAAATCCTGGCGCGCCAGCATCTGGCGACAATCACGCCGCTGGCCGAACAGGCCGGCCTGCGCGTCGCCATCCTCACCGGTCGCGAAAAGGGCCGCGAGCGCGCCGATACGCTGGCGGGCCTGGCCAGCGGCGACATCGACATCGTCGTCGGCACCCATGCGCTGTTCCAGGAAGCGGTGACCTATCACGACCTCTTGCTTGCCGTGGTCGACGAGCAACACCGCTTCGGCGTCCACCAGCGGCTTGCCATCACCGCCAAAGGCGACGCCCCGGACATGCTGGTGATGACGGCGACGCCGATCCCGCGCACTCTGGTGCTGACCGCCTTCGGCGACATGGACGTCTCCAAGCTGACGGAAAAGCCGATTGGCCGCCAGCCGATCCGCACCGTCACGCTGCCACTGGAACGGCTGGACGAACTGGTCGGTCGCATGCTGGACGCGGTTGCCGACAGCCAGAAGATCTACTGGATCTGCCCGCTGGTCGAGGAATCCGAAGAGATCAAGTTGATGTCGGCCGAGGACCGTTTTGCCTCGCTGCAGCCCTTGTTCGGCGATCGCATCGGCCTCGTCCACGGCCGCATGAAGGGCGCCGAAAAGGACGAGGCGATGCGCGCGTTCAAGGCCGGCGAAACCCGCATCCTGATCGCCACCACCGTCATCGAGGTCGGCGTCGACGTGCCGGACGCCACCATCATGGTCATCGAGCATGCCGAACGTTTTGGCCTGGCGCAACTGCACCAGCTGCGCGGCCGCGTCGGGCGCGGCGACAAGCCTTCTTCCTGCGTGCTGCTCTACAAGGACCCGCTCGGCGAGACGGCAAAGCGCCGGCTGTCGGTGATGCGCGAGACCGAGGACGGTTTCCTGATCGCCGAAGAGGATCTGAAGCTGCGCGGCGAAGGCGAATTGCTCGGCACCCGCCAGTCCGGCACGCCGGGCTTCCAGGTGGCGCGCATCGAGATGCACGCCGACTTGCTCGAAGCAGCCCGCGACGATGCAAGGCTGGTCCTGTCGCGCGACCCGGAACTACAGTCTGAGCGCGGCGAGGCGCTGCGGCTGCTGCTCTATTTGTTCGGCCGCGACGAGGCCGTGCGGCTCTTGCGTGCCGGCTGAGCACCCTCGGCGATCAGCCCGCCAAGCGGCGGGTTGGCGAGATCTCCGTCGATCGGCTGGCCGTTCATCGTCACCATTTTCGGCTTGACTTCGGGCGCCACCAGCCCGGCCGAGACGATCAGCCTGGCGCCGTCCTCGATCGTCATGTCGAGCAGCACGATGTCGGATTTCGGCACGTACATCAGGAAACCGGTGGTAGGGTTCGGCGTGCACGGCATGAACACGGCGATCATCGGGTCGCCTGCATGGTCGAGCTTCTGGTTGATCTCGGTTTCCTTCTCGCTGGCGACGAAGACCAGCGACCAGACGCCTTTTCGCGGATATTCGACCAGCCCGACCTGGCGGAACATATCGCCCTTGTTCGACAGCACCGTCTGGAAAATCTGCTTCAGCGAACCGTAGATGCCGCGCACCAGCGGCATACGGCCAAGCAGCCGTTCGCCGAAATTGACGATGGCGCGACCGACGATGTTGGCGGTCATGAACCCGATCAGCGTGATCAGCACGAGCGCCACGATCAGGCCGAAGCCGGGCACCGGAAACGGCAAATAGGTGTCGGGGCTGTAGCGCGCCGGAATGTACGGCTTCACCCAGGAATCGACCCAGCCGACGAACGACCAGGCGATATAGGCGGTGATCGCCAGCGGCGCGCAGACGATAAAGCCTGTGAGGAAATAGTTCCTCAGCCGGGTCATGCCGGAAGTTCTGGGAGCATCGGACATGGTTCACCGGGGACGCGGGTTGCAGCGCCACACTAGTGAAGCGGACGGCGCTTTGGAACCGCGAAGTTTTTAAGACCGCCGATGAGCGCCGACTACTCCACCGTCACCGATTTCGCCAGATTGCGCGGCTGGTCGACGTCTGTCCCCATAAACACGGCGGCGTAGTAGGCCAGCATCTGGATCGGCAGCGCATAGATGATCGGCGAGATGATTTCCGGCACGTCGGGCAGGATGATCGTCTCCATCGTCTTGACGCTGACCTGCGCCGCGCCCTTGGCGTCGGTGATCAGGATGATCTTGCCGCCGCGCGCCGCCACTTCCTGCATGTTCGACACGGTCTTTTCGAAGATACGGTCATGCGGCGCGATGACGATGACCGGCATGTTCTCGTCGATCAGCGCGATAGGCCCATGCTTCAGCTCGCCCGCGGCGTAGCCCTCGGCGTGGATGTAGGAGATTTCCTTGAGTTTCAGTGCGCCTTCCATGGCCAGCGGGAAATTGGTGTCGCGTCCGAGATAGAGCACGTCCTTGTAGCGCGAGATTTCGCGCGCGATGCGCTCGATCTGCTCCTCGAGCTTGAGCACCTGGTTGGCGTAGCGAGGCGCCTCCGAAAGAGCGCGCACCAGCGTCTTTTCCTCGTCCTTCGAGATCGTGCCGCGGGCCACGCCGGCGCGCACCGCCAGCGAGGCCAGCACCGAAAGCTGGCAGGTGAAAGCCTTGGTCGAGGCGACGCCGATCTCCGGGCCGGCCAAGGTCGGCAGCACGACATCGGATTCGCGCGCCATGGTCGATTCTCGCACATTGACGATGGCGCCGATCTTCATGCCCGCCTTGCGGCAATAGCGCAGCGAGGCCAGCGTGTCGGCGGTTTCGCCGGACTGCGAAATGAAGAAGGCCGCGTCATCAGCCGATAGCGGCATTTCGCGGTAGCGGAACTCCGAGGCGACATCGATGTCGACCGGCAGCCGCGCATAGCGCTCGAACCAGTATTTGCTGATCAACCCCGCGAGATAGGCGGTGCCGCAGGCCGAGATCGCCAGCCGGCCGATCTTGGCGAAGTCGAACGGCAGCTCCAGCGGCTTCGACACGCCGGAGACGAAATCGACATAATGCGCCAGCGTGTGCGAGATCACTTCCGGCTGTTCATGGATTTCCTTTTCCATGAAATGGCGGCGGTTGCCCTTGTCGACCATGAAGCTGGTCGACAGTGATTGCTGGCGCTTGCGGGCAACCTCTTTGCCGTCGATGTCGAAGATGGTGACGCCATCGCGGCGCACCACCGCCCAGTCGCCGTCTTCAAGGTAGGTGATGGAATTGGTGAAGGGCGCCAGCGCGATGGCGTCGGAGCCCAGAAACATCTCGCCATCGCCATGGCCGACGGCCAGCGGCGGGCCATTGCGGGCGCCGACGATGAGGTCCTCGTCGCCGGTGAACATGATGGCCAGAGCAAAGGCGCCTTCCAGTCGCTTCAGCGCCTGATGCGCCGCCTCGATCGGCTTCAACCCTTTGGCGAGTTCGCGCGCCACCAGGTGCGCCACGACCTCGGTGTCGGTCTGTGATGAGAAGGAATAGCCGTCGCGGATCAGTTCGTCGCGCAGTTCGGCGAAATTCTCGATGATGCCGTTATGAACGATGGCGACGCCGTCGGAAAAATGCGGATGGGCGTTGGTCTCGTTGGGCACGCCATGCGTGGCCCAGCGCGTGTGGCCGATGCCGATCGTGCCATCGAGCGGCTCGTCCTTCAGCCGGCGTTCGAGGTTGATCAGCTTGCCTTCGGCGCGGCGGCGGCCAAGCCGGCCATGCTCGACCGTGGCGACACCGGCCGAGTCATAGCCGCGATATTCCAGCCGCTTCAGCGCATCGACGATGAGCGGCGCGACCTGGCTCTGGCCGACAATTCCGACGATACCGCACATATGCCTGCCCCCAATTCCCGCTGGAAAACCAGTCCCGATGGAAAACCAGCGCTATCTAGGGATTGCCGGCCCGCCGCGAAAGTCACTTTGCATTTCGTCTGGTGTAACGGAACGCTTCTCAACCCGATGCACCATGACACACCGCTCTTGCAATCCGGTTACCGCAATTCCTCGGTTGTTCAATTGCTTCGGCGGTTAATGGTCGGTGCCGGCCTTTTTCTTCGCCGCAGCGGCCGAGGCAAAGCGCTCGCGCAATTCCTTGCCTTTCCCGGGAATGGTCTTCTGGCGGGCGCGGCCGAAGGCCAGCGCATCGTCCGGCACAGTTTCGGTGACGACGCTGCCCGAGGCGATGTAGCCACCCTTGCCGATGGAAACCGGCGCCACCAGCGACGAGTTCGAGCCGACAAAGGCACCCTCGCCGATATCGGTGAAGAACTTTGAATAACCATCATAGTTGCAGGTGATGGTGCCGGCGCCGATATTGGCCCCCGCGCCCACACGGGCATCGCCGATATAGGTCAGATGATTGACCTTGGCGCCCTCCTCGATGACCGCCTGCTTGACCTCGCAGAAATTGCCGACCTTGGCCTTTTGCCTCAGATCGGCGCCAGGCCTGAGCCGCGCGAACGGACCGACGTCGCAATTGGAGGCGATGGTGGCGCCCTCTATGTGGCTGAAAGCGTGTATCTTGGCCCCGGTTGCAATTTTCACGCCCGGGCCGAACCAGACATTGGGCTCGACGATCGTGTCGGCGCCGATTTCGGTGTCGTGCGAGAAATACACGGTCTCCGGCGCGATCAGCGTTACGCCCGACAGCATCGCCTCGTGCCGGCGACGCGTCTGCCAGATGTCTTCCGCCTGCGCCAGTTCGGCTCGGTTGTTGATGCCTAGCGCACTCTCGAAGCTGGTTTCGGTGGCAACGACATCGACGCCCTGCGCGCTGGCGATCTCGACGATGTCGGTGAGATAGAACTCGCCCTTGGCGTTCTTGTTGCCGACCTTGTCGAGCAGTTCGAGCGCATGAGCGCCGGCCACCGCCATCATGCCGGCATTACAGAAGCCGATCTTCTTTTCCTCGGCGGAGCAGTCCTTCTCCTCGCGGATGGCGGTGAGCTTGCCGCCCTTTTCGATCAGCCGGCCATAGCCGGTCGGGCAGGGCGGGCGGAAGCCGATCACCACAACGGCCGCGCCATCGGCAAGCTTTTGCCGCGCGGTCACCAGGGCTTCAGCGTCGATCAGCGGCGTGTCGCCGAACATCACGAGAATGTCGTCATAACCCTTTGATATCGCATCGCGCGCAGCCCGCACGGCATGCGCAGTGCCGAGCCGCTTCTCCTGCACGAAGGTCTCGGCCTTGGGCGCGAATTTCGCCGCCGCCTTGCGCATATCATCGGCGCCATGGCCGATCACCAGCGCCTGGCTGCGGGCGCCGGCGGCCTCGGCCGCTTTCACCACATGGGCGACCATCGGCAGTCCGGCGATCTGGTGCAGCACCTTCGGCATCGCGCTCTTCATGCGCGTGCCTTCACCGGCGGCGAGAATGACGGACAGGCAGGATCTCTGGCTCATGGATGGCAACCGTATGAAAGGGATCAGGAATCGCAGAGTGGTAGCATCTGGCGTCATGCTGCACCAATGCGGTTAAATTCCGGTGAGGTGATGAGGCAGTTCACTCTCGATCAGCGGATCGCTACCCCAGCCGGCCCAGCACCGGAAAATTCTCGAGCAGCCAGTAGGACACCGTCTGCACGCCGCCGGTGAGGAAGAACACGCCGGCGACGACCAGCAGCGCGCCGATGGCTTTTTCGACGCGGCCGAGATGGACGCGGAACCTGCCGAGGAAGCGCATGAAGGCGCCGGAGAACAGGGCAGCAATCAGGAACGGAATGCCGAGGCCAAGCGAATAGGCGGCAAGCAGAAGAGCGCCCTCGCCCACCGTCTCGCGGCCGCCGGCCAAGGTCAGGATCGGCCCCAGCACCGGGCCGATGCACGGCGTCCAGCCAAAGGCGAAGGCCAGCCCCATGACATAGGCGGCGACCATGCTGGCAGGCTTGCCCTGCGACTGAAAGCGCGCCTCGCGCGACAGAAGTGGTATGCGCAGGATGCCGAGGAAATTCAGCCCCATCAGGATGATCAGCACCCCGGCCGCCACCGCCAGCGGCTCCTGCCAGACGCGCAGCCAATGGCCGATGGTCGAGGCGCCAGCGCCGAGCGCCACGAACACGGTGGAGAAACCGAGTACGAAGGCGAGCGAGGAATAGATGAGCGCGCCGCGGGCGCCGGCCTTGGCCGCGACGCCGGCACCGCCACCGCGAAAGTCGTCGACCGACACGCCGGCCATGTAGCAGAGATAGGGCGGCACCAGCGGCAGCACGCAAGGCGACAGGAACGAGATCGCCCCCGCTCCGACCGCGCTGACATAGCCGATGTCCAATGGCATTCCAGAACTCCAGATTCCTTGGCGCCGATATAGCGACGCAAAATCGTGTTCGCCAATCACCATCGTGTGGAATTTGGCTACAGATACGATCCGGCCGGACGAATTGTTGTCGGCCAATCCCAAGTTGACCAAGCCGGGGAAGAAATGTCCCTCGCCGAACGTTCACAAAGCGAAGCCGCGATTTCTGCGCGCTTCGTCGGATCACCAGGGAGATTTCCATGAAAACGATCACCGTCGGCCTGGCCGCCCTTCTGCTCAGCACCGCCGCATCCTTCGCCGCCGAAGCGTGGAAGGAAGCCGAAGTCGGTGGCACCAAGATCTACACCGATGCCAATGGCATGACGCTCTATACCTATGACAAGGACGAGAAGGGCAAGACCAACTGCTACGACAAATGCGCCACCAACTGGCCGCCGCTGAAGGCCGAGGATGGCGCCAAGGCGGACGACGAATGGACCATCGTCGAACGCACCGACGGCACCAAGATGTGGGCCTATGACGGCAAGCCGGTCTACACCTTCATCAAGGACAAGAAGGCCGGTGACATCACCGGCGACGGCGTCGGCGAAGTCTGGCACATCGTCAAGGCCGACTGATCGTCCGAACCTCTATCCCGCACCCCATCGGCGGGACTCGGCTGGCCGCCGGCTCCAAGCGACCCGGCGACCAGTTCGGCATTTACGGGCAGCACGAACTGGTCGCGGCGCCTTTCCCGGTGGCTCGAAACACGAACCCTCCCAGACAAAAATTTTGTGATCTTCTCCATACACTCTAAGAGTGTATTGCGGCACACGCCTCCGCATTTTGGCCGCTTGCCCTTGACCGATCGCAAAAGCGCGGCCATGTGAGCGACCAATTGAATGCGTCACGCAGCGGAATTCTTCTGCCGCCCCACAGCTGATATGAGACCTCATGGACGTCGTCGTCGTCGAATCGCCGGCCAAGGCAAAGACAATCAACAAGTATCTCGGCAAGAACTTCAAGGTTCTGGCCTCGTTCGGCCATGTCCGCGATCTGCCGGCCAAGGATGGTTCGGTGCGTCCCGACGAGGATTTCGCCATGTCCTGGGCGGTCGACACCGCGTCCGGAAAGCGTCTCACCGACATCGCCAACGCGGTCAAGGATGCCGATGGCCTGATCCTCGCCACCGATCCGGATCGCGAGGGCGAAGCCATTTCCTGGCACGTGCTGGAGGTGCTCAAGCAGAAGCGCGTGTTGAAGGACAAGCCGGTCAGCCGCGTCGTCTTCAATGCCATAACCAAGTCGTCGGTGCTGGAAGCGATGGCCAATCCGCGCCAGATCGATGCACCATTGGTCGATGCCTATCTGGCTCGCCGCGCACTCGATTATCTCGTCGGCTTCACGCTGTCGCCGGTGCTGTGGCGCAAATTGCCGGGCGCCCGTTCGGCCGGCCGCGTCCAGTCGGTGGCGCTGCGCCTGGTCTGCGACCGCGAATCCGAGATCGAGCGCTTCATCCGCGAGGAATACTGGCAGATCGCTGCCCTCCTCGGCACGCCACGTAACGACAGCTTCGAGGCGCGGCTGACCGCGTTCGAGCGCAAGAAGCTGCAGAAGCTCGACATCGCCAGCAAGGCGCAGGCCGACGATATCAAGGGCATGCTCGAAGGCGCGACCTTCAAGGCTCTGTCGGTGGAAGCCAAACCGACAAGGCGCAATCCTGGCCCGCCCTTCACCACTTCGACGCTGCAGCAGGCGGCATCGTCGGGCCTCGGCTTTTCGGCGACGCGCACCATGCAGGTGGCGCAGCGCCTCTATGAAGGCATGGAGATCGGCGGCGAGACCACCGGCCTGATCACCTATATGCGAACCGACGGCGTGCAGATGGCGCCGGAGGCGATCGACGCCGCCCGCGACACCATCGCCAAGGAATTCGGCCCAAGATACCTCCCGGAAAAGCCGCGCCAGTACACAGCCAAGGCCAAGAATGCCCAGGAAGCGCACGAGGCGGTCCGCCCGACCGATTTCATGCGCACGCCGGCTTCGGTCAGGCAGTATCTCGATTCCGACCAGCTGCGGCTTTACGAATTGATCTGGAAGCGCGCCATCGCCAGCCAGATGCAGTCGGCCGAGATCGAGCGTACCACGGTCGAAATCGAGGCGGTCAATGGCGCTCGCACCGCGGAGCTTCGCGCCGTCGGTTCCGTCGTTCGCTTCGACGGCTTCATCGCCGCCTACACCGACCAGAAGGACGACGACGCCGAAGACGAGGAAAACCGTCGCCTGCCCGAGATCCGTGCCGGCGAGCAGCTGGCCCGTCAGGCGATCAATGCCACCCAGCACACCACCGAGCCGCCGCCGCGCTACTCCGAGGCGTCGCTGATCAAGAAGCTGGAAGAGCTCGGCATCGGCCGTCCATCGACCTACACCGCGATCCTGAAGACGTTGGAAGACCGCGACTACGTCACCATCGACAAGCGCCGGCTGGTGCCGCAGGCCAAGGGCCGGCTGCTGTCGGCTTTCCTCGAAAGCTTCTTCGAGCGCTATGTCGAATATGACTTCACGGCCTCACTCGAGGAAAAACTTGACGAGATTTCCGACGGCAAGCTCGCCTGGAAGGACGTGCTGCGCGACTTCTGGAAAGATTTTTCCGGCGCCGTCGCCGACATCAAGGAACTGCGCGTCACCGACGTGCTCGATGCGCTGAACGAGGAACTGGCGCCGCTGGTGTTCCCCGCGCGGGAGGATGGCTCGAATCCCCGCATCTGCCCGAAATGCGGCTCCGGCAATCTGTCGCTGAAACTCGGCAAGTTCGGCGCCTTCGTCGGCTGCTCCAACTATCCGGAATGTTCCTTTACCCGCCAGCTCGGCGACGCCGCCAACCCGAATGGCGAGAATGGCGGCGGCGAGGACGGTACCAAGGTGCTCGGCAACGATCCCTACACGGCAGAGGAAATCACGCTGCGCTCAGGCCGCTTCGGTCCTTATATCCAGCGCGGCGACGGCAAGGAAGCCAAGCGCTCCAGCCTGCCCAAGGGCTGGACGCCCGACTCGATCGACCATGAAAAGGCCTTGGCGCTGCTGTCGCTGCCGCGCGATATCGGCAAGCATCCTGAATCCGGCAAGATGATCTCCGCCGGGCTTGGCCGCTATGGTCCATTCGTTTTGCATGATGGCACCTACGCCAATGTCGACAGCATAGAGGATGTGTTCTCGATCGGCCTCAACCGCGCTGTCACCGTGATCGCCGAGAAGCAGCTGAAGGGCAAGGGCGGCCGCAATGGCGGCACTGCGGCGGCGCTGAAGGAACTCGGCGACCATCCCGATGGCGGCGGCAAGATCGTCGTGCGCGATGGCAAATACGGGCCCTATGTCAACTACGGCAAGGTCAACGCGACGCTGCCCAAGGGCAAGGATCCGCAGTCGGTGACGGTCGAAGACGCGCTGGCGCTGATCGCCGAGAAGGAAGCCAAGGGCGGCGGCGGCAAGAAGCCGTTCCGCAAGGCGGCAGCCGCCAAGGCCCCCGCAGCCAAGACAACCACTGGCAAGACAACCACTGGCAAGACAACCACTGGCAAGAAAACCACAGCCAAGAAGTCGGCGACCAAGAAGCCGGCGGCGAAGAAAAAGGGATAGCAGCGTGGCGCGCAGGATCACCGGTAGAAGCCACGGCGATCCGCGCACCGCCGACACGAGGGCCAAGGTCAAAGACGACTACAGGCCTTCGCGTGACGAAATCCTGCGCTACATCGCCGAGAACCCCGACCGCGCGGGAAAACGCGACATCGCCAAGGCGTTCGCGCTGCGCGGTGACGACCGCATCTGGCTGAAGGACATCCTGCGCGACCTGCAGGACGAAGGCATCCTGACCAAGGAGCGCAAACGGCTGGCCCGTGTCGGCGCTCTGCCGCACGTCGCCGTACTCGACATTTTTGGCCGCGACGGCGACGGCATCCTGCTGGCGCATCCGGCGGAGGCCGTCGGCACCGGCGAACCGCCGGTCATCTCGATCCGCGTCTCCCGCGGCGGCAATGGCCCGCAGCCGGGCATTGGCGACCGTGTGCTGGCCAAGACCTTCCCGACCGACGATGCGACCGGGCCCGCCTATACGGGCCGCGTAATGAAGATTTTCGAGAAGCGGACAGATGCCGTGCTGGGCGTCTTCCGTATCCTGAGGGACGGCACCTTCCGAATCGAGCCGGTCGAACGTCGCCAGCCCGAACTGATCGTCGACAAGGAATTCCAGAACGGCGCCAGGAACGGCGACCTTGTCGAGGTCGAGCCGGCGCGGGCCTCCCGGTATGGTTTGCCGCGCGCAAAAGTGCTGGCGGTGCTGGGCTCGCTGACCAGCGAAAAGGCGGTCTCGATGATCGCCATCCACGCGCACGACATTCCGCATATCTTCCCGGCCGACGTCATCGCCGAATCCGAGGCGGTAAAACCGGCGACGCTTGCTCACCGCGAGGACTGGCGCGACCTGCCGCTGGTGACCATCGACCCGGCCGACGCCAAGGACCATGACGACGCCGTCTTCGCCACGCCCGACCTCGACGAGAAGAACCCCGGCGGCGTGATCGCCACGGTGGCGATCGCCGATGTCGCGGCCTATGTCCGCTATGGCACCGCACTCGATCGCGAGGCGCTGAAACGCGGCAATTCTGTCTATTTCCCCGACCGCGTCGTGCCGATGCTGCCAGAGCGCATCTCCAACGACCTGTGCTCGCTGCGCGAAGGCCAGGACCGTCCCGCGCTTGCCGTGCGCATGATTTTTGCCGCCGATGGCCGCAAGCTGCGTCACACCTTCCACCGCGTCATGATGAAATCGGCGGCAAAGCTCGCCTATCCGCAGGCCCAGGCCGCGATAGACGGCCTTCCTGACGACAAGACCGGCCCGATCCTCGATACGGTGCTGAAGCCGCTGTGGGACGCCTACGCCATCCTCAAGCGCGGCCGCGATGGCCGCCAGCCGCTCGAGCTTGATCTGCCGGAGCGCAAGATCCTGCTCAAGCCGGACGGCACCGTCGACCGCGTCATCGTCCCGGAGCGGCTCGACGCCCACAAGCTGATCGAAGAATTCATGATCCAGGCCAATGTCGCCGCCGCCGAAACGCTGGAAGCGAAGAAGCAGGCGCTGGTCTACCGCGTCCACGATGCGCCGTCGCTGGCCAAGCAGGAATCGCTGCGCGAGTTCCTGCAGACGCTCGGCCTGTCGCTGGCGCGTGGCGCGCAGATGCGGCCCGCCCAGTTCAACGGCATTCTCGAGCGCGTGCGTGGCGCCGACAATGAGGGGCTGGTCAACGAAGTGGTGCTGCGCTCGCAGAGTCAGGCCGAATATTCGCCCAAGAACATCGGCCATTTCGGCCTCAACCTGAAGCGCTACGCGCATTTCACCTCGCCGATCCGCCGCTATGCCGATCTGATCGTGCATCGCGGGCTGATTGCCGCACTTGGGCTCGGCCCCGGCGGGCTGACGCAGGACGAAGAGACGCGGCTGGAAGACGTCGCGGTGCTGATCTCGGGCACCGAGCGCCGCGCCATGGCGGCCGAGCGCGACACCGTCGACCGGCTGATCGCCGCCTACCTCGCCGAGCGCATCGACGACCGCTTCGACGCCCGCATTTCGGGCGTCACCAAATCGGGACTATTTGTCCAATTGCCGCAGTTTGGCGCAGATGGCTTCATCCCGGTGTCAAGTCTGGATGGCGATTACTATATATATGACGAAACCGCGCGATCGCTGTTCGGAGAACGCACCGGCAAGGGCTATCAGCTTGCCGACCGCGTCGAGGTTCGCCTGATCGAGGTGGCGCCTATGGCCGGCGCGATGCGTTTCGAGATGCTGACCGACCCGAAGCCCCTGCCCGGCTCCAAACGGTCGTTTCACAAGGCAAAAGGCCGCGCCCGCGCGTCGCAATCGCGCCCGGGGTCGCGCGGCAGGAGACGATAATGGCAAGCGAAATGGGAATCCAGAAGCAGGTTTTCGGCGGCGAACATCATTCGGGCCGAGTCGCCCGCCCGCTGTGGACGGCGATGAAGCGCGGCGCCCTTGGCCGCTGCCCGCATTGCGGCGAAGGCAGGTTGTTCGCCGGCTTCACCAAAAGCGTCGACAAATGCGCCGCGTGCGGTGAGGAGTTCCACCACCACCGCGCCGACGACCTGCCCGCTTATCTCGTCATCGTCATCGTCGGCCACATCGTTCTCGGCGCCTTCATGGGCGTCGAGGCGACGTCGACGCTCTCCATGTGGCAGCACATCGCCATTTGGGTGCCGTTGACCATCGTGCTGTCGGTCGCTCTGCTGCAACCGGTCAAGGGCGCCGTCATCGGACTGCAATGGGCGCTCTATATGCACGGCTTCGGCGGCGAAAAAGACGGCACCGAGCCGCATCCCGGAACCTAGTTTGCGTCAGGGCAATGTCGCCTGGCGCAACATGCCGACCGTGAAAGGCCACTTTCGTTTGCCAGAAGTTTCCGCTAGGTCCTGCGCATGGAAGGTATAACCAAGGCGGAAGTCAGCAGGATGGACCGTGGCGCAGCCGCCCACAGCGGCCTGCCCATACGCCCGCGCGATGCCGCCACCCTGATCCTGCTCGACCGCGACGGCGACGAGATTCTGGTGCTGATGGGCCGGCGCCATGCAGGCCACGTCTTCATGCCCGGCAAGTTCGTCTTTCCCGGCGGCCGCACCGATTCGGCCGACAGCCGCATTGCCGTTGCCACCCCATTGCTTCCGGAGGAAGAAGCCAGGCTGACCGCCGGCGTCGGCCGCATCAGCCCGTCGCGGGCCCGTGCCATCGCGCTCTCGGCCATCCGCGAGACTTATGAGGAAGCCGGCCTGCTCATCGGCCGCAAAGGCTCGTTCGCAACCGACAAACGCGACTGGCAGGGCTTTGTCGAGCACGGCGTCCAGCCTTCGCTGGCGCCGCTGCGCTTCATTGCCCGCGCCATCACCCCGCCCAATCGCGTGCGTCGTTTCGACACCCGCTTCTTCAGCGCCTGGCGCAGCGATGTCGCCGTGGAACTGCCGGGTGGCGGCCCGACCAATGAGCTGGAAGAACTGGTCTGGCTGCCGCTCGCCAAGGCCAGAGAGGCCGATATCCCCGACATCACCCGAACGATCTTGCAGGAGCTGGAGACGCGGCTTGCCGGCGATCCACGCCTGCGACCCGGCGGGTCCGTGCCGTTCTACCGGCTTATCCGCAACCGCTTCGTTCGCGAAATTCTTTAGAGCAATTCCAGGAAAAGTGTGACGCGGTTTTCCGTCCGGAATTACGCAATATCAAACAGACAGAGTATTCAGGCATCACATGACGGTCGATACCCAGCAAGAGGGCGACGAGCGCGTACATTGGCTACCGATGATCGCCGCGATCTCGTCGATCAGCGTCGTCGGCATCGCCATAGGCCTCGGCATGCCGCTGCTCAGCGTTATTCTCGAGAGCCGCGGCCACTCGGCATCGATGATCGGCCTCAACACCGCGGTCGCCGGCCTCGCCTCGATCGCCGGCGCCCCGCTGGCCACGCCGCTGGCGATGCGCTTCGGCGTCGCCTGGACGATGATCGCCATGATCGCCGCCGGCGCGCTCGCCTTTGTCGGCTTCCACTTCGCGCCGGACTTCTGGATGTGGTTCCCACTACGCATCGTGCTGCACATCGCGCTGACGGTGCTGTTCATCCTGTCGGAATTCTGGATCAGCACCTCGGCGCCGCCGCGCCGGCGCGGCCTGGTGCTCGGCATCTACGCCACCGTGCTGTCGCTCGGCTTCGCCGCCGGGCCATGGATCTTCTCCCATATCGGCAGCACCGGCTTCTTGCCGTTTGGCGTCATCATCGTCCTGGTCGCGCTGGCCGCAATCCCGGTGCTGGCCGCACGGAATGAAAGTCCCACAATCGTGGTTGACGGCGAAACCAGCAACTTCCTGCGCTATATCTGGCTGGTGCCGACAGCGACCGCCGCCGTGCTGGTGTTCGGCGCCGTCGAGACCGGCGGCTTTGCGCTGTTCCCCGTCTATGGCAACCGCATCGGCTATTCCGAGGCGGATGCAGCCCTCCTGCTCACCATGATCGGCCTCGGCAACGTGCTGTTGCAGATCCCTGTCGGCATGATCAGCGACCGCGTCTCAGATCGCCGCTATCTGCTTTTGGCCTGTGCCACGGTCGGACTTGCCGGCACCATCTTCATGCCGTTCTTCGCCGGCAATTGGCACCTGATGGCGGCGCTTCTCTTTGTCTGGGGCGGTGTGGTGGCCGCCATGTACACGATCGGCCTTGCCCATCTGGGCTCGCAGCTGTCCGGCCATGAACTGGCCTCGGCCAACGCCGCCTTCGTGCTCTGCTACGGCGTCGGCATGGTGCTTGGCCCGCAGGCGATCGGCATCGGCATGGATGCCTTCGGGCCCTCCGGCTTCGGCTGGTCGCTCGGCCTGTTCTTTGCCGCCTATATCGCCTTGGTCAGCGCCAGGCTGATCCGCAAGATCTGGTAGCCTGTCCGTCGCCAGCCTGCGCAATCCTGACGGGATGTCGCCGCTGCTGACAGAACCGTGTCAGGAGACCTCAGCTAAAAGGGTGTCCCAAAAAACCCGAGTTGAGGATACGGCGATGATCGACAGCGGCTTTGAAACCACATCTCTGCGCATGACGCTTCTGCTGCTTGTCAGCTTCCAGGCCCCGGCAGCCGATGTCGACCGCATCATGGACGCCGTGGTCGCGATCGCGCCGCTGGCAATGGGCAAATACGACCGCAACGCCTATCAAACGGCGCACGGCATCGAACGCTACCGACCGCTGGAAGGTGCAGCCGCCGGGGTCGAAACCGAACTGCGCCGCCGCCCCGGCACCGTCGAGGTCTCGTTCGAGTTGCCCGACGACCAGGCGCTCGCCGCCCGCGTCGTCGAGGCGATTTTCCAGGCGCATTCCTACCAGGAGCCGGTGATCCGCATCCAGCCAATCCTCGCCAGCCGCTCCAAGGGCCTGGACGACCGCGCCAATCCGAATCGCTGGTGGAACACCACCGGCGACTGGAAGAAAGCGCTTCCAGTTAAGGAAGAAGCCTAGAAATCCGGCCCCGCTGAGGGCGAGCAACAGCGACCTTACCTTCTCTCCTTGTGGGGTGAGAAGCGGCCTCGTAGCGGACGAAAAGCCAATTGCTTGGTTTTCGAGATTCGAACGCCCTGAGCCTCAGCCTCCATCGAGCCGGTGATAAAACCGGACAACTCATGTGCTACCTAATCGGGACAACTCATGTGCTTACGACACGGCGGCCGCGCCGGGCTTGACTTTCCGGGCACGTTCTTTATGTGTCGCGCCAAGTTTCCCGCGTCCGGGTGTTTTCCCCCGCTCCAGCGGCCAAAACCCCACGAACATAACGGACTGATACAATGGCCAAAGCCGCAAACATCAAGATCAAGCTTCTGTCGACCGCCGACACCGGTTTCTTCTACGTGACCAGCAAGAACAGCCGTACCAAGACCGACAAGCTGTCGTTCCGCAAATACGACCCGGTCGCCAAGAAGCATGTCGAGTTCAAGGAAACCAAGATCAAGTAATCTGGTTTTCATACGCTCTGTCAAAAGCGCCGCCCCTTCGGGCGGCGTTTTTGATTCAAGGCCCCGAAAAGCCAGAACCCTCTGCTGTTTGGCGCGAAGTGCTCATCTCATTTTTTGGCAAAAAAGGGGGCCGGTCGGCGTATGGCAGCGGTACGAGGAGGCCACTATGTGCCAGCGCCGGCCGGCCGACCCCACGGACCCAGGAGATGCGGCGGACCTGAGCATCATGGGGTATTCGGCGAAGCGATGCGGCTGTCTACCCTCGTGCCCGCATCGCCCTTGTTCTTGCACCGCACATTTGCGCAACAATGTTTGAAAATCAATAGTTTCTTAACCAAGCCTGCCGAATCGCTTGGATTAAGGTAAATTCCTAACCCTGTCCGATTGACTGCATAATCGGTGGTCTAGCCTACGCTGCCTTGGCGACGACCCGGTTGCGGCCGCCACTTTTGGCTTCGTAGAGCGCCACGTCGGCACGTTTCATCAACGCCGCGACCGTGTCCGCGCCCTTCAGAACCGATGACACGCCGACGCTGACCGTGACTTCGATCGCCTTGCCTTCAGGGCCGATGGCAAACGGCAGCTGGGCGATTTCAGCGCGAATGCGCTCGGCAACCTTCTCCGCCACCGCGCCGTCCGTGTCCGGCATCACAACGACGAATTCCTCGCCGCCGAAGCGGCAGGCAAGGTCGATGCCCCTGACGTTCTTGCGCAGCCGCCTTGCGAACTCGCGCAGCACATCGTCGCCGCCATCATGGCCATGCGAGTCATTGACGGTCTTGAAGCGGTCCAGATCGGTGATCATCACCGACAGAGGCCGCCGCCGCGCCACGGCGCGGTCGAACAGCGTCTGCAAATGGCTGTCGAGGTAGCGGCGGTTGTGCAGCCCGGTCAACGCGTCGGTCACCGCCATCTCGATGGTCTGGGTGACACTGGCGCGCAGCTGGTCGTTGTAGCGCTTGCGGCGCACCTGCGTGCGCAGCCGCGCCGTCAGCTCCTGCTGGTCGATCGGCCGCATCAGATAGTCGTTGATGCCGAGCTCGAGCCCGCGAATGATGCGCCCCTCCTCGCCGTCATCGGCAATCAGGATGATCGGCAGGAAGCGGGTGCGGTCGAGCGAACGCAATTGCGAACACAACCGCAGCGGATCGAAATCGGTAAAACCGGTCGAGATCAGCACGCACTCATAGGGCGCCTCGGCGGCCTGGAAGAAGCCGGCATGCGGATCGGTGGCAATGTCGAGCTCGGCGCTGCCGCGCAGCATGTTCTGGATGCGCTCAACCGACGATTTGCGCTCGTCGATCAACAGCACCTTCGGCGTGGCGTCCTCCGACGCGAAGCTGCGGCTCAACAGCGCCTCGATGCCGATGTTGCGGGTGGTCGATGCGCGCAGCCGCAGCTCGTCGGTCAGCGACTTCAGCCTGACCAGGCTCTTCACCCGCGTCATCAGTTGCAGATCGTTGACCGGCTTGGTGAGAAAGTCGTCGGCGCCTGCCTCGAGGCCGCGCACCCGGTCGGCAACATGGCCCAGCGCGGTCACCATGACCACCGGTATATGCGCGGTCGCCGGATCGCTTTTCAGCCGCTTGCAGACCTCGAACCCGTCCATGCCGGGCATCATCACGTCGAGCAGCACGACATCGACCTTGCCGTTTTCGCAGGTCTCGATCGCGTCCGGCCCGTTGGAGGCCGTCAACACCTCGAAATATTCGGCCAGCAGCCGAACCTCGAGAAGTTTGACATTGGCAGGGATGTCGTCGACGACGAGGATCCGCGCGGTCATGTCACAAGGCTCCGGCTGAAGGCATCAGGCATCACCGAGATAGGATTTGATGGTCTCGATGAAACGCGGCACCGAGATCGGCTTGGAGATGTAGGCCTCGCAACCGCCCTGGCGAATGCGTTCCTCGTCGCCCTTCATGGCGAAGGCGGTGACGGCGATGACCGGAATGGAATGGAGGTCGTCGTCCTCCTTCAGCCATTTCGTCACTTCCAGCCCCGACACTTCGGGCAGCTGGATGTCCATCAGGATCAGGTCGGGCCTGTGCTGGCGCGCCAGATCGAGCGCCTCGAGCCCGTTGCGCGTGCGCACCGTCTCGTAACCGCTGGCTTCGATGAGGTCGCGAAAGAGCTTCATATTGAGCTCGTTGTCCTCGACGATCATGACCTTCTTAGGCATCGATTTCCCGTCCCGGCCAGGCTTCTGCCCGAAGCCCTGCCGCTATGCGCCCTTGTCGAAGCACACCAACCCTCGCTCACCCTTAAGGCAATATGATTGACGAAATGGAAACCCGAAGCGGCAAAAGCCATTCGGATTCCACCTCGAAAACCACATTGGATCGGGGCTGTGGCTTGCCGCAGGCGACGCTTGCGATTACTGCGGAAAAGAGACTCATTTCCGCAACGAGAAAGTAGTGATGGCAAACGCAGCGTCGATGCGCGAGGAAGCGGAAACCATTGCCGTGAAGGCACTGGGCTTCGTCGCCGCCGACCCCGAACTCCTGCCGCGCTTCCTGGCCATCACCGGCATCGAGGCGTCCGCCATCCGCCGCGCCGCGGCCGAACCGGGATTCCTTGCCGGCGTGCTGCAGTTCATCCTCGCCCACGAGCCGACCTTGCTGCGCTTTGCCGAGGAAACCGGCACCCCGCCGGCCTCAGTCGGCAAGGCGTTGCGCGCGCTGCCTCTTGGCGGCGACGACCATGAGCATTCGATATGAGCGACGATCCCGAGACGGCACGCCAGATCGCCGAACTTGCAGCCGACGACCGGCCTCTGCTGATCCTCGATGTCGACGATGTCGTGCTCGAATTCATCCGGCCGTTTCCGCATTTCCTGAAATCGCGCGGCTTCGGCCTGACCCTGGCCTCCTTCCGTCTCACCGGCAACATTGCCGAAACGGCGAGCGGCCGGCTGATCGAACAGCCGGAGGTGACGGCACTTCTCGGAGATTTCTTCGATACGCAGGCCGACTGGCAGAGCGTTACCGACGGTGCCGAACAAGCGCTTGCCAGCCTCAGCGACCGCGCCGAGATCGTCCTTTTGACCGCCATGCCGCACCGGCATCGCGCTGCGCGCCGCGCCCATCTCGATGCGCTCGGGCTGCCCTATCCGCTGTTGACCACCGAGATGGCCAAGGGACCGGCGGTGGCGAAACTGCGCGGCAAGAACGGCCGGCCGGTGGCCTTTGTCGACGACCAGCCCGCCAATCTTATCTCGGCGCGCAATTCCGTCGCCGACGCGCATCTCTTCCACCTGATGGCCGACAATTCGCTGCGCGCCTTCATGCCGCCGGTGCCCGACGACATCATCTCCGTCGAGGACTGGCGCGATGCCGCGCCGAAGATCGCGAGTGCGCTCGGGCTTTAAGCCCAAGCGCCTCCAAGCTTGGCGATCAAGGCTGCAGCTTCGCCCCTGCTCCGCCATTGTTGCCCTCGCCAGGGATCGCATCCTGATCGGTGTTGTCTTCCACGACCGGATCCGGCCCCTTCAGCATGGCGCCGTTGACCGTCACCGACCCATCGTGCCTGGCGTTGATCACCCATTCGATACGGCCATCCGGCAGCGTCTTGGCAAATCCCTTGATGGCCAAGGCGCCGGTAAAAGCCTGTGAGGCCTGCGGGTCGGTCTTCGCCGCCTCCTGCAGGCTTGCCACGATCTTGTCGTAGCCGGTCACGTCGATCGTCACGTTGGCATCGGGCTTCTCGCCATCGGGAAACGTCATATCGCCCTCCAGCCCGATTTCGGCACCGCCGCCCTTGACCGTGCTGTGGCCGATGAGGATCTTGGGGCCGTTCGCCAGAAAATCTTTCTTCACGCCGTCGCCGAAATCCGCCGAAAGCGGCGGGTTGTTGTTGAGATCGAAGGCCTCGATAGCCTTCTTGGCCATTGTGTCGAGATCGATGTTGGCCCCACCGAAATTGAGGTCGATGTCGGTGGGCAACAGCGCGACGCTCCAGGCTGGAACAAGATTTTGCGGTATCGAGAGCCCAGACGCTTTGATCCCGTAGCTGATCGTCCCGTTGCGCGAGACACCGTCCATGCCGAAGGCGATGCCGAGTGTTGCTGCGCCGAAACTGCCGATCGGGCTGCCGACGCTGAAATCCTTGAGACTGTAAGCCCCATCAATCCGCTCCCATATCGGCAGCGCGGTCAGAAGATGCGACTTGAGCTCCGCCTGATTGGCTTTCAGTTTCGCCTCGTCCTCATTGGCAACGGCGAAAGCCAACAGGTCCAGAATAGGCTTCGTGCGCAGCCCCTTGCCTTTCGCGTCGACCGAAAATTCGGGCGACTTGACCGTCAGCGGGATTTTCTGCCCGCTGTTGGGGTTGTCGATCGTGATGACCTCTGCAAAATCGGCAATCGTCTGAACCATGCTAAAATCGACACCGCCATTTGCGCCCTTGGTAGCGCTCATTGTGGCGGTTCCAGCACCAGAACTCATCTCCGTGCGCTGCCTGGCGTCCTGCGACGCCATATTCATGCCTTCAAGTGACGACGTGGCGCTGCTGAAAGCCGCCAACTCGGGATCGTAGACACCAACGAACTTCCCGCCCTTGATAGACATCTTCATGCTTTGCGGCCCCTGAGGGCCGTTGAACTCCATCGACCCTTCCGGCGCCAGATTGCCTGAGACATCCCACGCGCCATCGCTGCGTGGTTTGGTCAACAGCGTATAAGGGGTGAGATCGAGCTTCAGGCCATCCTGTTTTGCCAAGAGTTCCACGACGGGCTTGAAATCGAATGCGAGCTTGTAGGCGTCGCCTTCGACCGAGACCTTCAGAAATCCGATCTCGAACGGCTTCTTGCTGAAATAGCGCGCCAGATTGTCGGTAAGCTGCTTGGCGCCCTCGCTGTCGACCGTCTGCCCAAGCGCCGGCGCACTGCAGGCTAGAAGCAAAGCGAATGGCAAAACGCGCTTCATATCGATCCTCCACTTTATTGCAGTCGTCAAAACCGCTTCTACCACTGGTAGGAAAATACCATCACAGCCGCAAGACAAGACCTATGGATTGCTGCCGCCTACAGCACAAGCCGCATCAGCGGCCGGCCGGCCTTGCGTTCGAGGAGCCGCTCGAAGCCGGCCCTTTCGAACACACGCGACGAGCCGACGAACAGTCCGATCGAACGCGAATCGCGCGACACGTCGATCGGACACGCCTCGACCAGCCGCGCCTTGTTCTGGCGGGCAAAAGCGATGCCGCCCTCGACCAGGCGGTGGCTGACGCCCCGGCCGCGCGCGCTGGCGCGGATGAAGAAGCAGGAGATGGCCCAGACGCCGGGATCTACGGCGTCGGTTGGATCGACCGGCGCGGAGCCCCGGCCCCGATTGTTCCATTCGGGCACGTCGGCGCGCGGGCCGATCTGCATCCAGCCGACCGCTATGCCGTCCTCGAAGCCAAAAGCCCCGGCGGCGGCCCTGCCTCGATGCGCGCCTTGATATGATCCTTGTTGCGCTGCTTGTCGCTGGCCCGCCGGACCGCCGGCGCCATCCGGAAATGCGTGCACCAGCAGCCGTAACAGGCGCCCTGCTTGCCAAAAAGATCCTCGAAATCCGCCCACAGGTCAGGCGCCAGCGGCGCTATGGTGGTGCTCATGAGTTCTCTCCCGGCTAACCGCTTGTGGCGGCTTCCGTCCTGGCGTACCATTGCATCTGTTCTCTTTATGTTCGCAGCGATGGCGGCCCCTGTCAACAATCCCGAGCACGGTTTTTGCCGCGACTGCCTGACCTTTCAGCGCAGCGATACCAGGCGCTGTGAGCGTTGCGGCAGCCCTCGACTCACCCGCCATCCCGAGCTCTACCAGCTGCATCTGGCGCATATCGATTGCGACGCCTTCTATGCGGCGATCGAAAAGCGCGACAATCCGGCGCTGAAGGACAAGCCGCTGATCATCGGCGGCGGCAAGCGCGGCGTCGTCTCCACCGCCTGCTACATCGCCCGCATCAAGGGAGTGCGCTCGGCAATGCCGATGTTCAAGGCGCTCGAAGCCTGTCCGGAAGCGGTCGTCATCCCGCCCAATATGGAGAAATACGTCCGCGTTGGCCGCGATGTCCGCGCCTTGATGCAGGCGCTCACGCCGCTGGTCGAGCCGCTCTCCATCGATGAGGCGTTTCTCGACCTTGCCGGCACCGAGCGCCTGCACGGCATGCCGCCGGCGGTGGTGCTGGCGCGCTTTGCGCAGACCGTCGAAAAGGAAATCGGCATCACCGTTTCGGCCGGCCTTTCCTACTGCAAGTTCCTGGCCAAGGTTGCCTCCGATTTCCGCAAGCCGCGCGGCTTTTCGGTGATCGGCGAAGCCGAGGCGCTGGGTTTCCTGGCCGAACAGCCAGTGACGCTGATCTGGGGCGTCGGCAAGGCTTTTGCCGCAACGCTCGAACGCGACGGCATCCGCAGCATCGCCCAGTTGCAGCGCATGGAGCGCGCCGATCTTATGCGCCGCTATGGCGTGATGGGCACCCGGCTCTACCATCTCTCGCGCGGCCAGGACGACCGCCGTGTCGATCCCGACCAGGATGCGAAAAGTGTGTCGGCCGAAACCACTTTCGACACCGACATAGCTGAAATGGGCGAACTGGTTCCAGTGCTGAGGGGATTGTCGGAAAAGGTCTCGGCGCGGCTGAAGAAGTCAGGCATTGCCGGGCGCACCGTGGTGCTGAAGCTGAAGACGCAGGATTTCAAGCTGCGCACCCGCAACCGCCAGCTCGGCGACCCGACAAGGCTGGCCGACCGTATTTTCCAGACCGGGCTCGACCTGTTGCGCAAGGAGGCGGACGGGACAAAGTACCGGCTGCTCGGCATCGGTGTCAGCGATCTCTCGGATGACGAGAAGGCCGATCCGCCCGATCTCGTCGACGTCGGCTCGCGCAAGCGCGCCATGGCCGAAAGCGCCATCGATACGCTGCGCGACAAGTTCGGCAAGAAGGCGGTGGAAACCGGCTACACCTTCGGTAAAGGCCGCAACGCCAACCCGCCGGAGCCGATCGAGGAGTGAGACGGCTTAGATACGCTTGAGATCGATGCGGCTCGTCACCACGTTGTTGCCGGTTTTCGGATCGACGTCGGTAACGGTCAACCGCATTCCGTCGCCGCTGGTTTTCTCCACCGTCAACCGCGCCTTGCGATCGCCATTGACCTCCGCCGCCCAGCGATTGCCGAGACTGATCGCGTTCCCGGAACGGCTGCCGGCGAGCTGTGCCGGCCCGGTGCGCGACCCGACATAGACGCCTGTATACTTCGCCCCGCGGGCCTTCAGATTGGCGCTGATGGCGCGCGTCACCACGACAAGACCACGGCAATTGCCGTCAAGCGACAATGAGCTCGAGGTCGCGTCGGAATTGAAGGTGCAGGACACATTCACCGTCGGTGCGTCGGTGGTGACCTTGACTGTCCCCTTGCCGGAGAAATTCCCTTGCAAGGAGCTGAGAAAATTCGCCTCGTCGGCATGGGCCGCGGCGCTTGCAGTTAGCAGGCAGCCGGCTAGCAGAAACCGCGCGAATGATTTCATCGGAATCTCTTCCCCGTTGATGTTGAAGAAACGATGCGTCCAGCAATTGGCCAATACCGGGAACCAACGCCTGCCGTTTCGTCAGGTTCCACTTCCAGCATGGCTGTTTTCGCAACGGTCTGGCCCAGTCGAATGCGTCGCCTAACGGTTGCGATAGAAGTCCCGGCTTGCGACATAGCGCCTATGGCACCTTCCCCATCGATCCCCAAAGCCGCGTTCTGGATGGCGCTGTCGATCGCCTCGTTTCTGGCGATGTCAGTCGCCGGCCGCGCAACCACCGCCGAGCTCAACGTCTTCCAGGTGCTGGAACTGCGCTCGGTGATCGGCTTCTTCATCCTGTTGCCGCTGGTGACGATGAGCGGCGGATTCGCCGCAATGCGCACGCAGCGCCCGTTGGCCCATATCGCTCGCAATGTCATCCACTATACGGGCCAGGCGGCATGGCTCTATGCGCTGACGCTGATCCCGCTTGCGGTGCTCATATCGATCGAATTCACCACGCCGATCTGGACCGCGATCCTGGCGGTGACCTTTCTTGGCGAAAGGCTCTCCCGCCCGAAAATTGCGGCGGTCGTGCTTGGCCTGATCGGCGTGGTGGTCATCGTTCGCCCCGGCGTCGGCTCCATGGATCCGGGTCACCTCGTCGTTCTCGGCGCGGCCGTGTGCTTTGGCGTATCGGTGGTGTTGGTCAAGTCGCTGACCCGCACGGACAGTGTCGTGCGCATCATCTTCTGGATGCTGATCATCCAGTCGGTGGTCGGCCTGATCCCGGCGCTTTATGAATGGCGCAACCCACCGCTCGAACTCTGGCCATGGATCCTGCTGATTGCCTTCACCGGCATGTCGTCGCATTTCTGCATGGCGCGTGCCCTCACCTATGCCGACGCTACGGTGATTTCACCGATGGATTTCCTGCGCGTGCCACTGTCGGCGCTGATCGGCTGGCTGCTCTACAGCGAACAGATCGACATCTTTACAGCCGGCGGCGCCCTGCTGATCCTGATGGGCAACCTGCTCAACCTGCAGCGCAAGGCGCCAAAGCCGGCCGAGGTCGCGGCCTCGTAGCGGTCGGTCAATTCCCCTCATCCGGTATGTTGAGAAGATGCCCGCAGGCCTTGCAGTGCACGGCGTCCGGCTCATGCCGTTGCAGTCCGCACTGCGGACAGGGAAAGAACACCTTGGCGGGTCGAAAAATCGCCGTCGCCAGTCTGACGAACAGCGAGATGCCGATGATCATGGTGGCGATCGCGGTCAGCTTGCCGGCGACCCCCGGCAGCACGATGTCGCCGAAACCGGTCGTCGTCACCGTGGCAACGGTGAAATACAGCGCATCAATGTAGTTTTCGAGGCCGGCGCCGGTGCGGAAGAAGAAGGTGTAGACGAAGCCGGTGATGACGAACAGGAACGTCAACAGGTTGATGACCGCGTGGCTCGCCTCGCGCCAGGGCCTCAAGCCACGCATTTCGAAATGCCGCCACAGCGACCCGCTGCGCGACAGCGACCACAGCCGCAGGATGCGCAGGAACGCCAGATTTGCCAGCGCCGTCGGCATCAGCAGCGTCAAAAGGATGAAGACATCGACCCAGGATGTCGGCTGTTTCATCAGCCGCAACATGTCGTTGGAGGCTAACAGTCGGGCAATCAGGTCGGCGGCGACCAGCGCCGCGACGGTATAGTCGAGCCACAGGAATGACGGCTTGTCCTGGAGCACCGGCGTGGCAACGAAGAAGGCGATGATGGCGAGGTCGATGATGACCGCCACCAGTTGAAACCGGAACGCCGCCGGCGTGCGTCCGTGATAGAGCTTGCGCAGCCTGTCACGCAGCCGCGCGATGGCAGAGCTTTGCTGCGATCCGTCCTTCTCGGCTGCTTTCATCACCAAGTGCGTAACGGTCCCAGGCGGGGCCGTCTAGAGCATGATCCCAAAAAGTGGGTGCCGGTTTTTGGAAAAGATCACGTTCCAACAAAGGGTTAGATCATGATGAGATTTCTACCGAATCTCATCATGATCTAGTGGCCCCGGTGATCGTCAGCCCTCCACCACCTTGCCGTCCGGCCCGACGAGGCGCCAGGCCGAGGCGGTGTCGTAGACGAACCGCTCCTCCGCAATCCGGTCACCACGCCAGCGCTGCAGGGCCACCTCTTCCAGCCGGCGCACGGTGCCGGCCTTGTCGACACGGTCGAAGGTCCAGCGGATGGCGACATTGTCGCCATCGACCAGGAATGTCTGGACAGGATGGGTGTGCATCTTCTCGATCCGGTCGAGTGCTGCCTGCTCATGCGCCATCAGTGTTTCCTTGCCGCGCCGCGGGACGCCGAGATTTTCCTGCATGGTGGCATCGTCATGGTAGAAGTCGGCGATCGCTTTGACGTGGCTGCCTTCGACCACCTCCTTGAGGAAGGCTTCGACGCGTTCGCGGCTGGGCATGATTGTGCGTTCCTGTGAAGTTTCTGCTCAACGCATGTGGTTCAAAGGAAGGTCAGGTCAACCACGTCCTGCACGCTGGCCCTATCGGCTGCAATGTCAGGCCCAGAGCATCTTTAGGCCGTGATGCACTGGCCGACGTCGATGCGATTGCCGTGTGTATCAGCGCAGCCTAGACGAGCTCGACTTCGACCACACCCGGCACCGCGCGCATGGCCGACGCGATCTGCGGCGAGATGCGGTAGCGATTGGGCAATTCGATCTCGATCTCACCTTGCCCGGCTTCCTTGATCAGCACGAAGCTGACCTGGCCCTCGCCCTTTACCGCCAGTTGGCCGGCCAGCATGCCGATCGGAGCCGCATCGCGCACGAAGATGCGCAGCGCCTTCTGGATACGGCTGGCCTCATCCTCCAGCGACTGCACCGTCTGGATGCGCAGATTGACCCCTTCGGGCCTATCCTCGGCCGAAACGGTGATCACCACCGAACGTCCGGGCTCGAGCAGGTCGCGATACTGCGCCAGCCCTTCCGAAAACAGCACGGCTTCATATTGGCCAGATGTGTCGGAAAAGGCGATGACGCCCATCTTGTTGCCGGTTCGGGTCTTGCGCTCCTGCTTGGTGGTGACGGTGCCGGCGAGCCGGCCCGCGGCGGCACCGCGTTTGACCGCAGCCGAGAACTCGCCCCAGTTTTGCACCCGCATCTTCTGCAGGGCCGCCTTGTACTCGTCGAGCGGATGCGCCGAAAGATAGAAGCCGACGACCTGGAATTCGCGGTGCAGCCGGTCGGCGGCAAGCCACGGATCGGTCTGCGGCAAATTGAGCGCCTGCTGCTGCGCGCCGAGCGACGCGCCGAAAATGTCGTGCTGGCCCGAAATGGCATTCTGCTGCGCCAGAGAAGCCAGCCCCATCATCCGTTCGACGCCGGCCATCATCTGGGCGCGGTCGTGGCCGAAGCAGTCGAGCGCGCCGGCCATGATCAAGCTTTCGAAGACGCGCTTGCCGACGATCTTGGGATCGACCCTTTCACAGAAATCGGCGAGATTCTTGAACGGCTTTTCGCCGCGCATGGCGACGATGTGCTCGACCGCAGCGTCGCCGACGCCCTTGAGGGCCGCCAGCGAATAGTAAATGCGGTTCTCGCCGACCTCGAAATTGCGGAAGCTGGTCATCACCGACGGCGCCACCACCTCGATGCCGAGACGCAGCGCATCCTGGCGGAAATCGGCGAGTTTGTCGGTGTTGCCCATGTCGAGCGTCATCGACGCCGCCAGGAACTCGACGGGGTAGTGCGCCTTGAGATAGGCGGTCTGGTAGGACACGACGGCGTAGGCGGCCGCGTGCGATTTGTTGAAGCCGTAGTCGGCGAACTTGGCCAGAAGGTCGAAGATGAAGTCGGCCTGCGGCTTGCCGACACCGCGTTCGACCGCACCGGTGACGAAGCGCTCGCGCTGCTTGTCCATTTCGGCGCGGATCTTCTTGCCCATGGCGCGGCGCAGCAGGTCGGCTTCGCCGAGCGAATAGCCCGACAGCTCCTGCGCGATTTGCATCACCTGTTCCTGGTAGACGATGACGCCTTGCGTCTCCTTCACCAGATGGTCGATCTTGGGATGGATCGAGGCCATCTCCTCCTCGCCATGTTTTCTGGCATTGTAGGTCGGGATGTTCTCCATCGGGCCGGGACGGTAGAGCGCCACCAGCGCGATGATGTCCTCGATGCAGTCGGGCCGCATGCCGATCAGCGCCTTGCGCATGCCGGCACTTTCCACCTGGAACACACCGACCACTTCGCCGCGCGACAGCATGGCGTAGGTTTCAGGATCGTCGAGCGGGATCGTCGCCAGGTCGATCTCGATGCCGCGCCGGCGGATCAGCTTCACCGCCGTCTCCAGCACCGTCAGCGTCTTCAGGCCGAGGAAGTCGAATTTTACCAGCCCGGCCTGCTCGACATATTTCATGTTGAACTGGGTGACCGGCATGTCGGAGCGCGGATCGCGGTACATCGGCACCAGTTCCGACAAGGGCCGGTCGCCGATGACGATGCCGGCGGCGTGCGTCGAAGCGTGGCGGTAGAGCCCTTCCAGCTTTTGCGCCATATCGAGCAGCGTCTGCACGATTGGCTCCTTCTCGGCCTCCTCGGCAAAGCGCGGCTCGTTGGCGATGGCATCCGCCAGCTTGACCGGATTGGCGGGGTTCTGCGGCACCATTTTGGAGAGCTTGTCGACTTGGCCGTAAGGCATTTGCAGCACGCGGCCGACGTCGCGCAGCACCGCGCGCGCCTGCAGCGTACCGAAGGTGATGATCTGCCCAACCTGGTCGCGGCCATATTTCTGCTGGACGTAGCGGATGACCTCTTCGCGCCGGTCCTGGCAGAAGTCGATGTCGAAGTCGGGCATCGACACGCGGTCGGGGTTGAGGAAGCGCTCGAACAGCAGCGAGAAGCGCAGCGGATCGATGTCGGTGATGGTCGTGGAATAAGCGACCAGCGATCCGGCGCCCGAACCACGGCCCGGCCCGACCGGAATGCCTTGCGCCTTGGCCCATTTGATGAAGTCGGCGACGATCAGGAAATAGCCGGGAAACTTCATCTTCTCGATGATGGAGAGTTCGAAATCGAGCCGCTCGCGGTATTGTTCGACCGTGTAGCCGGAAGTGGGCCCATGCGCAGCCAGCCGCGCCTCCAGCCCCTCATGCGCCTGCCGGCGTAGCTCATCGGCCTCCGCTTTCAGCGCCACCTCATTGTCGGCGACATCGCCGCCGGTAAAGCGTGGCAGGATCGGATTGCGGGTCTTGGGATAATAGGAACAGCGCAGCGCGATCTCGACGGTGTTGTCGATCGCTTCCGGCAGGTCGGCGAACAGCCGCGCCATATCCGCCTGGCTGCGCAGGAAATTGTCCGAAGTCAGCCGGCGACGGTTGTCGGCGGCAACCACCGAACCCTCGGCAATGGCGATCAGAGCATCATGCGCGTCATAGTCGTCGCGGGCGGCGAAGAACGCCTCATTCGTGGCGACCAGCGGCAGATCATGGATATAGGCAAGGTCGACCGATGATTTCTCGATAGCGCGGTCATAACCGGAAACACGGTCCAGCTCGACATAGAGCCGGTCGCCGAACAGCGCCTTGAGGGCCAGAAGCCGCGTCTCGGCAAGATCTCGGCGATCCTCCTTCAGCGCCCGGCCGATCGGGCCGCGCGGCCCGCCGCTGAGGCAGATCAGGCCATCGCTATGGCCTTCCAGCATTGCTGACGTCAGATGCACGGGCTCGCCCGGCGGCGTCTCCAGATAGACCTGGCTGACCAGCCTGACGAGGTTGCTATAGCCAACCTCGGTGGCGGCGAGCAGCACCACGGCGTTCATCTCCGGCCCGTGGCGGCGGCGGTCGCGCTGTGCGTCACTGGTCTCGCCGGAAAAGGCGAGATCGATCTGGCAGCCGATGATCGGCTGGATGCCTTCCTTCATTGCCTTCTGGGCAAATTCCAGCGCGCCGAACAGATTGTTGGTGTCGGTGACGGCGATTGCCGGGCACTCGTCCTTGACGGCATGGCCGACGACAGCGGCGACCTGCAAGGCGCCCTCGAGCAGCGAATACGCCGAATGCACGCGCAGATGGATGAACCGCCGCGCCGGTGCCTCCGGGCGCGCGGCAGCGAGCGCTGCTTCGCGCTTCAGGGGATCGCGTGGAAGTTTGTCATCCGCCATGGTGTTTCAAATTGCTCGAAAGGCTTTGAGTCGATGGAGATGTATTGTCCCGGACCGGGCGATGCCAGTCCAGCACAAATGACCGCCGACCACAGGCTTCCGTACCCCGCCGCACGGCTCAGAGATTGTTTCGAAATTCGCTCTGGCGAGTCATATGATGGCGGTTCGAGAACCGGAGCGCAGCGGCCATTGGTCCGTGAGCACGGGAAGCGCAGAAACCACCTTCAGATGGCCGCCGGAGTAGAATTCCAAACAATCTCTAGGCGAACTCCATGATCACCGCATCCACAGCCAGGCTGTCACCCGGCTTGGCGTTGAGCTTCGACACGACAAGATCGCGGTCGGCGCGCAGCACGTTTTCCATCTTCATCGCCTCGACCACGGCCAGCGTCTCGCCGGCCTTGACCTCCTGCCCCTCGGCAACCGCGATCGACACGACCAGGCCCGGCATCGGGCAAAGCAGCATCTTGGACGTGTCCGGCGCCACCTTCTCCGGCATCAGCCTTTCCAGCTCCGCCGTGCGCGGCAGCATGGCGCGCGCCGTCACCGACATGCCTTTCCAGGCAATGCGCAGGCCGTTCGGCGCCGGCCTGATCTGCGCCGTGACCTTGCGGGCACCGACAGTGCCGCGCCAGATGAGGTCGCCCGGCCGCCAGTCGGACGCCACGGTCAGCGCTTTGCCGCCATCGACCGACAGATCGATTTCCATCGGAATGGAGATCATGCCCTCGATGATCGAAGCCTGGAGATAGTCGTCGCCGAGCTTCACCACCCAATCGCGCTTGAGTGCGCCCGAATGCGGCGCCAGCCGCCCGCCCAGCCGGTCAAGCCGATCGCGGCGCAGAAGCTCGACCGCGGTGGCGATCGCCGCCAGCACTGCCTTTTCATCGCCATTGGGCACGATCGGCGCGAAGCCGTCAGGATATTCCTCGGCGATGAAGCCCGTCGATATCCGCCCCTCGCGCCAGCGCGGATGCTGCATCAGCGCCGCCAGGAACGGGATGTTGTGCTCGATGCCGTCGACGACGAAACTGTCCAGCGCTTCCGACATGGCATCGATGGCCTCGATACGCGTGGGCGCCCAGGTGCAGAGTTTTGCCACCATCGGATCATAGAACATCGAAATCTCGGAGCCTTCGGTGACGCCGGTGTCATTGCGGATGAAGACATCGCCGAACTTGCCCTCCTCCGGCGGCCGGTAGCGCGTCAACCGGCCGATCGAGGGCAGGAAATTGCGATAGGGATCCTCGGCATAGAGCCGGCTTTCCACCGCCCAGCCGTTCAGCTTGACGTCGCTCTGCTCGATCGCCAGCTTCTCGCCGGCGGCGACACGGATCATCTGCTCGACCAGGTCGATGCCGGTAACAAGCTCCGTCACCGGATGCTCGACCTGCAATCGTGTATTCATTTCAAGGAAATAGAAGTTCTTTTCAGCATCGACGATGAACTCGACGGTGCCGGCGCTCTGGTAGTCGACCGCCTTGGCCAGCGCCACGGCCTGCTCGCCCATGGCCTTGCGCGTCCTGGCATCGAGGAATGGCGACGGCGCCTCTTCCGCAACCTTCTGGTTCCGGCGCTGGATCGAGCATTCGCGCTCGCCGAGATAGAGGGCGGTGCCATGCGCGTCGGCCAGCACCTGGATTTCGATATGACGCGGATCGACGACGAACTTTTCGATGAAGACTCGGTCGTCGCCGAACGAGCTTTTCGCCTCCGAGCGCGCCCGGTCGAAGCCGTCGCGCACTTCCGACTGGCTCCAGGCAATGCGCATGCCTTTACCGCCGCCGCCGGCCGAGGCCTTGATCATCACGGGATAACCGATCTCGCCGGCGATCTTTTCGGCATGGTCGGCATTTTCGATGACACCAAGCCAGCCGGGAACCGTCGACACCTCAGCGGCCTTGGCGAACTTCTTCGATTCGATCTTGTCGCCCATCGCCTTGATAGCCTTGGGTTTCGGACCGATGAAGACAATGCCCTCAGCCTCAAGCGCTTCGCAGAAGGCGGCCCGCTCCGACAGAAAACCGTAGCCGGGATGCACGGCCTGCGCGCCCGTCTCCTTGCAGGCAGCGATGATCTTTTCAGGCAGAAGATAGCTTTGCGCGGCAGGCGATGGCCCGATATGCACGGCTTCGTCGGCCATTTCGACGTGCACGGCGTCGCGATCGGCGTCGGAATAGACCGCTACGGTGGCAATCCCCATCCTGCGCGCCGTCTTGATGACGCGGCAAGCAATCTCGCCGCGATTGGCGATCAGGATTTTCGTGAACATCGAAGGCGTTTCCTCGGTCTTTCGTCCTTCTTATGGGCTTCGGCAGCCGGGCTCAAGCACCGCCGGCAGCGCACCCATCAAGACACTCCCTGCCCGCCCAGGGCCGTGCCGAGGGGCGAAGGTTGGGCTCGCCGACGACTGGGCCAAGATTTGCGCCATATTTGGTCGCCAAATCGGGTTGAAACAGTATAAAAACCCTGAAAGCCTGAAGACCAATCGCCTTGGGAGGAATTGCCTAATGAAAACCCGCGCCGCTGTCGCTGTCGCCGCCGGAAAGCCGTTGGAAATCATGGAGGTCGACCTCGACGGACCGCGCGAAGGCGAGGTGCTGGTCGAGATCAAGGCGACCGGCATCTGCCACACCGACGAGTTCACCCTGTCGGGCGCCGATCCCGAAGGCCTGTTTCCGGCAATCCTCGGCCATGAAGGCGCTGGCGTTGTCGTCGATGTCGGCAAGGGCGTCACCTCGGTCAAGAAGGGCGACCACGTCATCCCGCTCTACACGCCGGAATGCCGGCAGTGCCCATCCTGCCTGTCCCGCAAGACCAATTTGTGCACCGCCATCCGCGCCACGCAGGGCCAAGGCTTGATGCCCGATGGCTCCTCGCGCTTCTCGATCGGCAAGGACAAGATCTTCCACTATATGGGCTGCTCGACCTTCTCCAATTTCACCGTTTTGCCCGAGATCGCCGTCGCCAAGGTCAACCCGGACGCGCCCTTCGACAAAATCTGCTACATTGGTTGCGGCGTCACCACCGGCATCGGCGCGGTCATCAACACCGCGAAGGTCGAGCAAGGCGCGACTGCTGTCGTCTTTGGTCTCGGTGGCATCGGCCTCAACGTCATCCAGGGCCTGAAGCTCGCCGGCGCTGACATGATCATCGGTGTCGACCTCAACAACGACAAGAAGGCATGGGGCGAGCGCTTCGGCATGACGCATTTCGTCAATCCGAAGGAGATCGACGGCGACATCGTTCCTCACCTCGTCAACTTGACCAAGCGCGGCGCCGACCAGATCGGCGGCGCCGACTACACATTCGACTGCACCGGCAACACCAAGGTGATGCGCCAGGCGCTGGAAGCCTCGCATCGCGGCTGGGGCAAGTCGGTCGTCATCGGCGTGGCCGGCGCCGGCCAGGAGATTTCGACCCGGCCGTTCCAGCTGGTCACCGGCCGCACCTGGATGGGCACCGCCTTCGGCGGCGCACGCGGCCGCACCGACGTGCCAAAAATCGTCGACTGGTACATGGACGGCAAGATCCAGATCGACCCGATGATCACCCATTTGCTGAAGCTGGAAGACATCAACAAGGGCTTCGACCTTATGCATGAGGGCAAGTCGATCAGGAGCGTCGTCGTTTATTGAGGAGAAGAAGCCGCCGACCGAAGGGCCAGCGACTGTAGTTGCATGGGTTCAACAAGGGAGGAAGATAATGCCTGAGAAACTGCATCCGAAAATCGACAATGGCCTGCCGAAGGAAAGCGCAAGCTTTGCCGGCGGCACGCTGGTCTGTGCCTGCACCAGCAAGCCGGTGAAGGTGAAGGTCAAGGGCCAGATCGCCCACAACCATGCCTGTGGCTGCACCAAATGCTGGAAGCCAGACGGCGCGGTGTTCTCGGTCGTGGCGGTCGCCGGCACCGGCGATGTCACCGTGACCGAGAATGGCGACAAGCTGAAGGTGGTCGACCCCTCGGCGCTGATCCAGCGCCATGCCTGCACCGGCTGCGGCGTCCACATGCACGGGCCGGTCGAACGCGACCATCCGTTCAAGGGCCTGTCCTTCATCCATCCCGAACGTTTCGAGGAAGACGGCTGGTCGCCGCCGGGCTTCACCGCTTTCGTCTCGTCGATCATCGAATCCGGCGTCGACCCGAAGCGGATGGACGGCATCCGCGGCCAGTTGAAGTCGATCGGCCTAGAACCCTATGACTGTCTCAACCCCGGCCTGATGGACTATATCGCCACCTGGACCGCGAAGAAGTCGGGCGCGCTGCCGGCCTGACAGTACGAGATTTCTGGCATGGGGCCGGGTAAAATGCCGGCCCCATGTCCGTTTTGGAGAGATAATGCCCGCACCCGCCATCTACGTCGACGCCGACGCCTGCCCGGTGAAAGCCGAGGTCGAGAAGGTCGCCGAGCGCCATGGCGTGGTCGTCACCTACGTCTCCAATGGCGGGCTGCGTCCGTCGCGCGATCCTATGATCCGCAACGTCGTCGTCTCTAAAAGCGCCGATGCCGCTGACGATTGGATCGTCGGGAACGCAAAACCCAACGACATCGTGATCACCGCCGACATCCCGCTTGCCGCTCGCACCGTGGCGCTCGGCGCGCATGTGCTTGGGCCAACCGGCCGGCCGTTCACGCCGGAGACCATCGGCATGGCGGTTGCAATGCGCGATTTGAAGCAGCATCTGCGCGAAACCGGCGAGAGCAAGGGCTACAATGCCAGCTTTGCGCCACAGGATCGCTCGCGTTTCCTGGGTGAGCTCGACCGTATCTTGCGGCGCGCCCTGAAATCCGTCACACCCGACCAGACGTGAAGCACCATCCGAGGTCGGGTATGGCCGACATATCGCCGAATATCCCCTTGCAGCGGCACAAGCAGTTCTTTGTGTCGCTAGCCGTCGGTCTGGTCGTATTTGCCGCGGTATTCCCTTTGATTGGATCGCTCCCCGTCTCCACGCGGCTTGCTTATTCGATCTCGATTGCCGCCGATTCCTTCTTCGTCGTCTTCATCGCGCTCGTCATCGCCAAGATGCCGCTGCTGTCCGGCCGCTATCTCAGCAAGAACGCGCGCGAACTGGACCTCCCAGTGCTGGGCATCTTTTCCATCACGCTCGGCATCGTCGCCATGGCCATCGTCCTGCTGTTCCTTTTGATCAATCACAAGGATCGCGACCCCATCGAACTCGGCTTCGCCATGCTGTCGATCCCGCTTGGCTGGTTCACCATCCATGCCATGGCCGCCCTCCACTATGCGCATGTCTACTGGATGGACGGCGACGCGATCGATGCCGAAACCAAGAAGAAAATGCCGGTCGGCGGCCTCGATTTTCCCGGCAGCAAACGGCCGGACGGTTGGGACTTTCTCTATTTCGCGACGGTGATCGGCATGACGGCGCAGACCGCCGACACGGCGATCACGACCTCGCATATGCGCCGCGTGGTGCTTGTCCATTCGATCCTGTCGTTCTTCTTCAACGCCGTCATCGTCGCCGCCGTCGTCAATCTCGCGGTGAGCCTCGGCAATTGAGTATCCGTGCCCGCGATAAACCCGTGCCCGTAATAAAAACGTGATCGCATGAAACATCGCTTTCGATAGCGACGTATTGGGAGGACAAGGACGAGCGTGGCCATCCCAGGATCGCGCAGCCGGAAGGCGAGGAAAAGATGGAAACCATTGCCATGAGTCAGCCCGGCGCAGGCGCCAATGCCGCCTCACCGAAGGATACGACGCTGATCTACCGGCAATCGCGCTGGACCCGCCTGACGCACTGGCTGTGGGCGATCTCGCTGTTCTTCATGCTTTTGTCCGGCCTGCAGATCTTCAATGCCCGGCCGCAGCTCTACGTCGGCAAACAGTCCGGCTTCGAATACAACAACACCGTCTTTGCCATCGGCGCCGAAAACACCGCCACCGGCCCGCGCGGCTATACCGAAATCTTCGGCCATCGCTTCGACACCACAGGCGTGCTCGGCTGGTCGGGCCCGGCCGGGCAGCAGACGTCGCGTGCCTTCCCGTCCTGGGCGACCATCCCGTCCTACTACGATCTCGGCACCGCCCGCGTCGTGCATTTCTTCTTCGCCTGGATACTGACAACCACCTTGGTCGTCTGGCTGGTCGCCAGCCTCGTCAACGGCCATCTGCGCCGCGATCTGGCGCCGCGCCTTGACGATCTCAAGCGGCTGCCGCAGGACATCATCGAGCACGCCAAGCTGAGGTTCCACCACACGCGCCAATACAACACTCTGCAGAAAATGGCCTATGGCGGCGTGCTGTTCGTGCTGCTGCCGCTGATGATCATCACCGGCCTTGCCATGTCACCGAGCATGAACTCGGTGCTGCCCTGGCTCAACGAACTGCTCGGCGGAAGGCAGACGGCGCGCACCATCCATTTCACGGTGATGGTGCTGCTGGTCGGCTTTTTCATGGTCCATATAATGATGATCCTCGCCGCCGGCCCGATCAACGAACTGCGCTCGATCATCACCGGCTGGTACCGCACCGATCCGCCAAGGCATGGCGACACCGAGAGGAGTGCGTGAGATGGCCAAATTCCCGATCAGCCGCCGAAAGTTCCTGACGGGTGCCGGCCTCGGTGTTTCCGGCATCATGTTGTCGGGCTGCGATGCCTTCGACAGCCAGCTCGGCATGGGTGATGGCCTGCGCAGTTTCCTCGAAAACGCCAATGGCCTGACCTACCGCGCGCAACGCTGGCTTGCCGGCCGCGATGCTCTGGCGCCGGAATTCACCGAGGCCGATATCCGCCAGCCACAGCGGCCGAACGGCGTCACCGCGCCCGACGATGACACCTACAAGGGCCTGCTCGCCAACAATTTCGCCGACTGGCGGCTGGAGGTAACGGGCCTGGTCGAAAAGCCGCTGTCGCTGAGCCGCGAGCAGTTGGAGAACATGCCGAGCCGCACCCAGATCACCCGCCACGACTGCGTCGAAGGCTGGAGCTGCATCGCCAAATGGACCGGCACCCCGCTGTCGTTGGTGCTCGACCAGGCGGTGGTCAAGCCGCAAGCCCGCTATGTCATGTTCCACTGCCTCGACACGATCGACCGCAGCCTCTCCGGGGAAATCAAATATTACGGCACCATCGACCTGATCGACGCCCGCCACCCCCAGACGATCCTCGCCTACGGCCTCAACGGCAAGCCGCTGCCGGTCGAAAACGGCGCACCGCTGCGCGTCCGCGTCGAACGCCAGCTCGGCTACAAGATGCCGAAGTATCTCTACAAGATCGAGCTCGTCGACAGTTTTGCCAATATCGGCGGCGGCCGCGGCGGCTATTGGGAAGACAATGGCTATGACTGGTATGGCGGGATTTGATGGCCTCGCATTCTGACCGAGCACGATCTGACTCCGACGGAACCGAGCTTGCCTGAGGAAGCCGGTTTCGAGCGCGCGTGGCCGAACTTGGCGATTGGCCTGAAGACACTCCAATATCGTCCTCTGCAAAACGGTCGCAGAAAACGGCGCGGCTTAAGCAACCTTGTCGAGCATCGGCTTGAGCGCCGGATGTATCTCCGGCGAGGCGAGTTTGATCAGCGCCAGCAGGGCGCGTTCGTTCTCATGCAGCGGGCGGTCGGTGCCGATGCGATCGGCCAGCCATTTCGCCTCGCTGGCGTCGATCGACTCGGCGCGGCGCGCGAGTGCCTCGGCGGCACGGTTCTTCGATTCCCATTCGGCCTCGATGTCGCCGGGCGAACGATAGGCTTCCATGATGCCGGCCAGTCCGCCCGACACCATGCGGCTGAAGAAGCCACCACCTTCGGGCTCGGCCTGGTCCAAGAAACTGTCACGACGCAGCGCCACATCGCGCGTCGGCGCTTCGTAGCCGGCCGAACACATGACGAAATTGGCGAGCGCGTTGACGAACAGGTCGTTCCAGGACGGGTCGTTGTGGGCCGCTGCGGTCTGCTCGTTGATCTGGAACAGCACCTCGGCCTCAACCCGTGTGATGGCGATGTTACCGTCGCCGCCATAGGCATGGAGAATGCGGCGCAACAGATCGACCTCGGCCTTGGCGACCAGTCCGGGAACCAGCGCGCCGCCGAGCATCAGTGGTCCCTTGCCGTCGAGCACCGCGTTGGCGACCTGCTCGAGCGCATAGGCGGAGAGCCGGCCGGGGGATTATTTCGCCCTTTCCAGCACATGCACCAGCAGCTCCAGTTCGGTCACACTGTCGACCATTCCGTCGCGCGAGATGGTCTGTATCAGCCAACCGGCATTGTCTTCAGAGATATAGCCTGCCGGCTTTTCCTGGTGGACGATGTAGTCGGTAACGGCCTCGACGAAGAACTCAGGCCATTGCGGGCATTTGTCCGTCGCTGTCGCATCGAGCGCGGACAGTGCTTCAGCCTCGCCGCGCGTCACCACGCCGTCGGCGAACACTTCGCGACGCAGCATGACGACATCTTCCGCCGTGATGCGGTCCTTCGCGGCCAGCCCCGCCACCGGCGCGCTGCCGATCCGTCCGCCCATCTGTCAATCCCCATCCGCCGTGCCCAACGCAATTGCCGGCCAAACTATCAGCCCAGAATATCGGCATTGTCTTGAAAAACCGGCAAACGGCGTGGTTAGCGAGGACTGTAAAGACGACGCGCTTTACGGTCTCTGGCAGGTGACAAGGTGTCGCCGACAAGCTATGGATGGCGCGTCGAGGGCTTAAGTTTTGAGTCCTACCTGTTTGCGGGAGAGAGCAGCGCGAGCTGCCGCCGAAGGGGAAATCGCCCGAAATCTCTCAGGCAAAAGAACCGTAGACGGGAAAGACACTCTGGAAAGTCGGGGCTTGCCCCCGCGCCGAAGGTGTAAGCGTCGCCGACAGAGTTCCGGTTGCGCGAGTCTCTCAGGCTTCAGACAGAGGGGCACGGACTGGTCGCCAGCAGCGGCCGATTGCGTGCGACTCTGGAGATGACATGACGGGCGACGACACCAAACACCTTCCTCTCCAAGATCTGCACACCGCCGCCGGCGCACGCTTTGGCGCCTTTGCGGGCTGGTCGATGCCGCTGACCTATCCGGCCGGCGTGATGAAGGAGCACCTTCACACCCGCGAACATGCCGGCCTGTTCGACATTTCGCATATGAAGCTGTTCGCTGTCAGCGGACCGGGCGCTGCGGCACTGCTCAACCGCGCCAGTCCGCTCGATGCCGGCGCGCTTGAGATTTCACAGTCCAAATATAGTTTCTTCCTCAACGAGGCCGCCGGGATCATCGACGATCTGATCGTCACCCGGCTCGGCGCCGAGCGCTTCATGGTGGTCGCCAACGCCGGGAATGCGGTCGAGGACGAGAAGCATTTGCGTGCGCTGGCCGCGGACTTCGACGTCAAAGTCGATGCGCTCGACCGCGTCTTCCTGGCGATCCAGGGGCCGGAAGCCTGGGCTGCCTTGTCCCGCGCCGGCATCGAGACCGGCTCGCTCTTGTTCATGCATGGCATCGAGCCGAAGCAAAACTGGTTCATGAGCCGCTCCGGCTACACCGGCGAGGACGGCTTCGAGATCGGCCTGCCGGAGGCGGATGCGCGCGCTCTGGTCACGAAACTGCTCGAGGACGAGCGTGTGTTGTGGATCGGCCTTGCTGCCCGCGACTCGCTGCGGTTGGAGGCCGGCCTGTGCCTGCACGGCCAGGACATCACGCCGGAGATCGATCCGGCGAGTGCCGGCCTGATGTGGGCGATCCCCAAAGATCTCCGCGCGGGCGGGTCCTTCATCGGCGCCGATGCGCTGCGGTCCATCCTGGAGCGCGGGCCGTCGCAAAAGCGCGTCGGCCTGAAGCCGGACGGCCGCCAGCCGGTGCGCGCCGGCGCTGCTTTGTTCGATGCCGACGGCGATCCGGCCGGCTACGTGACATCAGGCGGCTTCGGCCCGTCGGCCGGCCATCCCGTCGCCATGGGCTATGTGTCAACGGCCTTGGCCAAGCCGGGCACGAAACTGTTCGCCGACGTTCGCGGGACGAAAATCCCGGTCGATATCAGTTCCTTGCCCTTCACTCCTCATCGCTACCGCAAAGGATAATTCCGATGGCAAAAACCTATTTCACACAAGATCACGAATGGCTGAGCGTCGAGGGAGGCATCGCCACCGTCGGGATAACCGACTATGCGCAGGAACAGCTTGGCGATCTCGTCTTCGTCGAACTGCCTCAAATCGGCACCAAACTCAGTAAGGGCGACACCGCCGTGGTCGTCGAATCCGTCAAGGCGGCCTCCGATGTCTATGCGCCGGTTGATGGCGAGATCACCGACGCCAACGGCGCGCTGTCCTCGGACCCGTCGCTGGTCAACTCCGCTGCGACCGGCGACGGCTGGCTGTGGAAGATGAAGCTCGCCGACGAAGGCCAACTCGCAGGCCTCATGAATGAGGCCGCCTACAAAGCCCATATCGGTTGACATCAGGACCTATTGCCATGAGCGCAGCACTTACCCCCTTCTCGGCCCGCCACATCGGTCCTGATGTAAACGACGTCAGAGCCATGCTTGCCGTGATCGGCGTTCCCTCCGTCGAGACGCTGATCAGCCAGGCCGTGCCGCAGTCGATCCGCCTCGATCTGCCGCTAGCCCTTCCCGCGCCGGCGAGCGAAGCCGAAGCGCTGGCCGAATTGGCTGCGACCATGGCAAAAAACAGGGTGCTGAAGAGCTTCATCGGCGCCGGCTATCACGGCGTCCATGTGCCGCCGGTCATCCAGCGCAACCTGTTCGAGAACCCGGCCTGGTACACCGCCTATACGCCCTACCAGGCCGAGATCAGCCAGGGCCGCCTGGAAATGCTGTTCAACTTCCAGACCTTGGTCACCGAATTGACCGGCCTGCCGGTGGCTTCGGCCTCCCTGCTCGACGAAGCGACGGCGGTGGCCGAAGCGGTCGGCATCGCGCTGCGCCATCACCGCGACAAGCGCACCAAGGTGGCGCTGGCCGGCACGCCGCATCCGCAGACGCTGGACGTCGTGCGCACCCGCGCCGAGCCGCTCGGCATCGAGATCGATGGCGAGACCATCGACGACAACACCGCCGCCCTGCTGGTCTCCTGGCCGGACACGTTTGGCGTCTATGGCGACCACAAGGCGGCGATCGAGAAGGCTCGCGCCACCGGCGCCGTGGTCGTCTTCATCGCCGATCCGCTTGCGCTCACGCTGACCGAAGCGCCGGCCAGGCTTGGCGCCGACATCGCCGTCGGCCCGATGCAGCGCTTTGGCGTGCCGATGGGCTTTGGCGGCCCGCACGCCGCCTATTGCGCCGTCTCCGACAAGCTGACCCGGCTGATGCCCGGCCGCCTCGTCGGCCAGTCGATCGACAGCAAGGGCCGTCCCGGCTATCGCCTCGCCCTGCAGACGCGCGAACAGCATATCCGCCGCGACAAGGCGACCTCCAACATCTGCACCGCGCAGGCGCTGCTTGCCAACATGGCGACCGCATACGCGATCTGGCACGGGCCTACTGGTTTGCAGGCGATCGCAGCCCGAATTCATGAGCTCGCCAACGGCCTCGCAGCAGGCCTGAAAACCGCTGGTGTTTCCGTGCTCGGCTCAAGCCGTTTCGACACGGTGACGGCCGAAGTGAAGGGCAAGGCAGATTCGATCGCCGCTGCCGCTGAAAAAGGTGGCCGGCTGCTGCGCGTCATGGATGCCGACCGCATCAGCATCGCCTTCGACGAAACCTCGACCGAGGCGGATCTCGAGGCTATCGCCGCCCTGTTCGGCGCCAAGTCCGGCGCTACTGAGGCCGGCGCGATGCCCGGCAAGCCGCGCGGCAAGGAGTTTCTGACCCAGCCGGTTTTCCGCGAAAACCACTCCGAGACCGACATGATGCGCCTGCTGCGCAGGCTAGCCGACAAGGATTTGGCGCTCGACCGCACCATGATCCCGTTGGGCTCCTGCACCATGAAGCTCAACGCGGCGGCCGAAATGACGCCGGTCAGCTGGCCTGAAGTCGCCAACCTGCATCCCTTTGCGCCGGCCAGCCATTCGGCCGGCTATCGCGCCATGGTCGGCGAGCTGGAAGGCTGGCTGGCGCAGATCACCGGCTTCGACGCCGTCAGCCTGCAGCCCAATGCCGGCAGCCAAGGCGAATATGCCGGCCTGCTCGCCATCCGCGCCTATCACCGTTCGCGTGGCGAAGGCCATCGCACCATCTGCCTGATCCCCCAGTCCGCGCATGGCACCAATCCCGCGAGTGCGGCGATGGCCGGCATGAGCGTCGTCGTCGTGCGCTGTCTGGAGGACGGCAATATCGACATGGACGATATGCGAGCCAAGGCCAACGAGCATTCCAAGAATCTCGCAGCTCTGATGTTCACCTATCCCTCGACGCACGGCGTCTACGAGGAAGGCGCGCGCCACCTGTGCGCTCTCATCCACGAGCATGGCGGCCAGGTCTATTTCGACGGCGCCAACCTTAACGCGCTGGTCGCGCTGGCGCGGCCCGCCGATATCGGCGCCGATGTCTGCCACATGAACCTGCACAAGACCTTCTGCATCCCGCATGGCGGCGGCGGTCCGGGCGTCGGTCCGATCGGCGTCAGGGCGCATCTGAAACCCTATCTGCCGGGTCATGTCACCGAAGGTTCGGCGCATGCCGTGTCGGCCGCACCGTTCGGCAGCGCTTCCATCCTGCCGATCACCTGGATGTACATCCGCATGATGGGCGCCGCCGGCCTGAAGCAGGCGACGGAGACGGCGATCATCTCGGCCAATTATGTGGCGACGCGGCTCGCGCCGCACTTCCCGCTTCTCTACAAGGGCAGGCACGATCGCATCGCGCATGAATGCATCCTCGACACGCGCGTGCTCAAGGAGAGCGCCGGCATCAGCGTCGACGATATCGCCAAGCGGCTGATCGACTACGGTTTTCACGCGCCGACCATGTCGTTCCCTGTCGCCGGCACGCTGATGGTCGAGCCGACCGAATCCGAGCCCAAGCGCGAACTCGACCGGTTCTGCGAGGCGATGATCGCTATCGCCGGCGAGGCAGCGAAAGTGGCGAAGGGCGAATGGCCGCTCGAGGACAACCCGCTGGTCAATGCCCCGCACACGGCGGCCGAAACCCTTGCCGGCCAGTGGACTCACCCCTATTCGCGGCTGGAAGCGGCCTACCCCGCCGGCGATGTCGACAAAGCGGCCAAATACTGGCCGCCGGTCTCGCGCATCGACAATGTCGCCGGCGACCGCAACCTCGTCTGCTCCTGCCCGCCGCTGTCGGAATATCTCGGCGCCGCCGAATGACACTCTGGCCTGTCAGGCTGAACGCAAGGCCGGCCCATCGGCCTTGCTTACCCGGTTCAGCACAAGCACGCGGTTCCGCCCCGCGTGCTTGGCCGCGTAAAGCGCTTTGTCGGCCTCGGCCAGGACGTCCTCGAGGCTGCTGCCGTCTTCCTTACCAAAGCCGATGCCGCCGCTGACGCTGCTGCGCAACGGCCCGCGCGGCGTCGGCACCACTTCCGTGCCGAAAGCGACGCCGATCTTGCTGGCGAGGTCATGGGCCTTGTCTTGCGGCATCCGCGACATGACCAGCGCGAACTCCTCGCCGCCCAGCCGAAAGGCGTCGACGCCAACCCGATCATATTTCTTGATGATTGCCGCGAAGCGGCACAGGACCCGGTCGCCGACCGGATGGCCGTAGACATCGTTGGTCCGTTTGAAATGATCGAGGTCGAACATGGCGATCGACATGAACGGACCGAAGACGCGCTCGCCATAGAGCGAGTTCAAGGCACGCCGGTTCATCAGCCCGGTCAACGGGTCGGTCAGAGTCTCGGCCTTCAGTTCGATCTGTGCCTGAAGATGATGCAGCGACAGCGTCAGCGCGCCGAGAGCCGTCATGCAGGCGACCGCCACGACCGAATTCAACCGCTCGGCCCAATTGTCGGGTGCGACGCCGAGCACCCACTGGCCCTTAACCAGAAGCACGGCGCCGCAGAGCCCGAAGGATACGCCGCAGACGCCGCTTAGCGCCGAAACGACCAGCAGAATGCCGCGATCCTGACCGCCCTTGATCCAGAACATCACCCCGATCGAGGCGAGCAGCACTGTTACCGTCGTATAGGTGAGGATGAAGCCGACACCATCGAAACCGAGATAGGTCACGCCGGCGCAGACAGCCATCGCAAGCAGGGCCGGCAGGACAGCGCGACTGTAGTTGCGCACACCGAGATATTGCATGGCCGAAAGTGAAAGCGCCAGGAAACCGAGGCTGAGCAGCGCCAACGCTGCCTGACAAAGCAACGGAGTGGGCTCCCTCGTGTAGCGCCAGAAGACGATGACGTGGGCGACAAGGACGAGAATGCCGCACGCCACCGTCAGCACGAAGCGTGCACGCGGCGCCGTGAACCAGATCACAAACATGGTGACGCTCAGGCATGTGCCCGACAGCGCAGCCGCCAGCAATAGCGAACTGAAATCCAGCATGGATGAGCGGCAACCTTTGGGATCCTCGATTTGTGGCGCATCATAGGCATGCAACCGGCCGGAGATACCGTTTTCGGCCGGTTTTCAAAGCAACCTGCCGACAGGGTTTACAAAGCGTCGACTGCCGTCCCCGCGAAGAGTCTCAGCCCTTGTTGAGCAGCGCCAGATTGGCGTTGATCACGCTCGGGTCGGCCATTCCGGCCCTTGCTTCCATGAGCAGCGCCCTCGCCTTCTTCTTGTTGCCGCGCAGCAGCTGCGAATAGCCCATATTGTTGACAATCTGCGGCTTGCGCCCGGCAACCTTCAAAAGCTGGTCGTAGGCGCGGTCGGCGAAGTCGAAGCGGCCGAGTTCGTCATAGGAGGCGGCAAGCCCCATCCATCCCTCGGCACTGTCGGCCTTCAGTTCCACGGCCTTGCGGAAATGCTGTTCGGCAAGGCCGTAATTGGCCTCGCGGAACTGCGCCTTGCCTTGCGCAAGGTCGGAGGTGCTGACGTCTTTTGCCACCGGTTGGATCGACGTGGTCTTGGTCTTATCGACGTTCTCAGTCGTACAGCCGCTGACCATCAAGACGGCCGCTAGCGCGGCCATTGCCGTGAAAATTCTGTGACGCATGCCCCTGGCCCCAATCGCCCGATTTACCGGGTCGTTCTTCAGGAGGCAGACTACAACAGGGCAATTAAACTTCAGTGCTGAAACGCCCCTAAAATTTGGTTTCGGGCACACCAGCCATTAACCAGCCGAGGGCTAGTCCGGCTCCATCGACTTGAGCCCCGCCGGAAACTGATAGCGGCTGCCGTCATAGCGCAGCCGGTAGGTTCGTTTCATGGACCTTCCGGGATGGGACTGGCACTCGCCGTTCTTGTCGACAGACGGATTGTCGGTGTCCAACCGCTCGAACACTGTGATGTCGTGATAGCCGTGATGTCTCGCCGGGCTCATCGCCAGGCTGACCCGGCTGGATTGAAAGGATCCTGCGCAATTGGTGTCGCCTTCGCCGCCAAAACCGGCCACGATGATGCCGTCGAGCACCAGGCGCAGATCACCGCCGTCAAGGGCATAGAGCCGCAGGTCGGTTTCGCTGAAGGGATTGGGCCGCGAATGGCTCGCCATTTGGATGCGCAGGCCAAAGCCGGTGACACCGGGCGCCAGGCCATAGCGGCCGGTATCGAATTCGACCTTGTTGATGGCGATGGCATCATCGGTCATCAGCCCGGGCTGGAGCAGGCGCTGGCGCACCTGCCTGGTCTTCCTGTCGACGACCAGAAGGTCGACATCGCCGACATGCCCGTCGTCGCTGGATTGGCTGCTGTCGATGAGCGGCACCGCGACCAGCAACAGATCGTCATGGGCAGGCCATATCTTGCAGACGAGGCCAAACGGCGTATCCGGGAGCGTCACGGCGATGCTGGTATGGGGTTCGAGCGTGAACGAGGCGCCGTCTGCGCTCTTTTGGGCCCTGGGATAGGCCTGTTGCACCAGGGCGGCAGCATCGCCGCAATCGTCGGCCGCGGCCGAGGCCGGCGACAGACTGGTGGCGGCCAGGCCGAGGAAAGCGGTGCACAAGACTATTCGCATGGACGGCTCACTCATTTTGCTTTGCGGATTTTGCCGAAGGAGAGCGACCGAACCGGCCGGGTTTCGACATCCAGATGAAGCGTAGTTGGAGTGAGTAACCGCAAGAAGCCGCCGGGCAATCCCCTAGGTATCTACTGAACCGCCGTCATTTTGACGATGATCGGGATGACGGCGATCATCAGCACCACCGGCAGGATGCACACCACCACCGGCACCGACATCTTGGCCGGCAAGGCATGTGCCTTCTCCTCGGCCAGCGACATGCGCTTGTGGCGCATTTCGTCGGAGAACACGCGCAGCGCCCCGGCAAGGCTGGTGCCGAGTTCCTTCGACTGCTGCAAAAGCGTGGCGAAGGAGCGCACCTCGTCCAAGCTGAGGCGGTCGGCGAGCGCCTTCAAGGCATCGTCGAGGCTGCGGCCGGCCCTGAGTTCCAGCGACACCAGCTGCAGGTTTTGGCTCAGCGACGGATAGGTCTTGGCCAGTTCCTTCGAGACCCGCTCGATGCCTGCCTCCATGCTCATGCCCGCATCGGAGCAGACGATCATCAAATCCATGAAGTCGGGAAAGCCGTTGCGGTATTCGCGCATCTTTTCCCGCACCTTCTGGCTGAGCACCAGGCCGGGCACGAAATAGCCGGCGGCTCCCGACAGGATGATGAAGGTCCAGCGGCTGGTCGCGGTGGAATCGGCGCTGCCCATCCAATGGTTGACCAGGAACGCGCCGATCGTTGCGCCCACCAGGCAGGCGAAGCGGATCAGGAAGAATGTGCCGATCGCGCGCGGCTCCATATAGCCCGCCTGGATCAGCTTCATACGCAACCGGGCGACATTTTCCGGATCGCTCTTGGCGTAGAATTCCTGCGCCCGCTTCACTGCCTTCTCGCGCACGACGCTCTGGTTCTTCTTCGGCGCCGCCTCGGCCTGTTGGGGAGTCTTGCTGTCGTCGATCTTGAGCCGGCGCTTGAGATCGTTGCGGTCGCCTTTGGCTACCACGAGCGGCCATGCCACCGCGCTGCCACCCAACACCAGCAGCAGCGCGGCTACCGGCATCAGCGACGTCGGCGCCAGCGATGCAAGAAACTGGATCATCTGCTCCATCTCAGAACCGGAAGTTCGACATCTTGAACATGATGATGTTGCCCAGCATCAGCCATGTCACGGAACCGCCCAGCAGATACCACGTCTTCGGTACATCCCAGACGCTCTGATAGAATTGCGGCATCATCACCATGATGGTGGCGAACAGCAGTGCCGGCACCGCCGTCAGGATATAGGCCGACATACGACCCTCAGTCGAAATGGCGCGCACCTTGCGGCGCAGCTTGCCGCGTTCGCGGATCGTCGTCGACAGCCCGTCGAGGATCTCGCGCAGATTGCCGCCCGAACTCGTCTGGATGGAAACCGCGGTGACGAACAGCGGCAGATCCTCCTGGCCGACGCGGTCGAACAGTGAATTCAGCGCAGAAACCAGGTCGGAACCATAAGTCACCTCGTCGGAGATAACGCCGAATTCGGTGCCGATCGGATCGGACATCTCGCGCGACACCATCGAGATCGCCACCGGAACCGGATGCCCGGCCTTCAAGCCGCGCGTGATCAATTCCAGCGCCTCCGGCAACTGCACGCCGAAACGCTTCACCCGCCGGGCACGCTTGGAACGCAGCACAATTACCGGCAGCAGCGCTGTCAGCACCACAAACAGCAAAATGGCGAGCAACAGCGGCAGCCCGTACCAGAGCGCGACGAGCATCATCGCCAGCGCCACGCCCGTCGTCATCGTCAGGAATTTCGGCAACGGCATCACCATGCCAGACTGCGTGCGCAGCGCGCGAAAACGGTCGGGCGAGAAGAATGACGTGCCGGAATCGAGGCCGCGTTCCTTGCGCAGCTGAATCAGCACCTGTTCCTGGCTGATCTTGTTTTCCTGCAGCCTCATGCGCCGGTTGATGGCCAGGCGCTTGTCGCTGCGGCCGGCATAGAGCAGATAGCAGCCTTCGGCGATCATGATGCCGGTCAGCGCTGCCGCGGCATAAACGACATAGATCGGGCTGAAATTCTCGAACACCCGGCTACTCCTGCGGCCGGCCGGGTTCGAAATATTTGCCGGGGAATTCAATGCCCATATTGCGCAGGTCCTCGAGGAAACGCGGGCGAATGCCGGTCGCCTCGTAGTGACCGAGGATCTTGCCGTCGGCCTCCATGCCAGTGCGCACGAAGCGGAATATCTCCTGCATCTGGATGACGTCCCCTTCCATGCCGGTCACCTCGGCGACGCTGGTCACCTTGCGCTTGCCGTCCGACAGTCGCGTAAGCTGGACGATAAGGTCGAGCGCGCTGGCGATCTGACTGCGGATCGACTGCACCGTCATCGGCATGCCGGTCATGCCCAGCATCTGCTCGAGGCGTGAAATGGCGTCGCGCGGCGTGTTGGCGTGGATGGTCGCCATCGAGCCTTCATGTCCGGTGTTCATCGCCTGCAGCATGTCGAAGGCCTCCTCGCCGCGGCACTCGCCGAGGATGACGCGGTCGGGGCGCATGCGCAGCGCGTTCTTGACCAGGTCGCGCTGCTTCAGCTCGCCATGACCTTCGATGTTGGCGGGGCGCGTTTCCATGCGCGCGACATGCGGCTGCTGCAGCTGCAGTTCGGCCGCGTCCTCGATGGTGATCAGCCGTTCGTCTTCCGGAATGAAGGCCGACAATGCGTTGAGCATCGTCGTCTTGCCGGTGCCGGTGCCGCCCGAGATGATGGTCGTCTTGCGGGCGTGGACTGCAGCCGCCAGCACCTCGGCCATGTTCTGGGTGATGGCGCCGAACTCGACCAGCTTGTGCAGGCCGAGCTTGTTCTTTGAAAACTTGCGGATCGACACCAGCGGCCCGTCGACGGCGACCGGGCGAATGGCGGCGTTGAAGCGCGAGCCGTCGAGCATGCGGGCATCGACCATCGGCTGCGATTCGTCGACCCGGCGGCCGACGGCGGCGACGATCTTGTTGACGATGCGCAACAGGTGCGCCTCGTCCTTGAACGGGATATGGACCTGCTGCAGCTTGCCCCGTTTTTCGACGAAGCAGTTCTGGTGGCCGTTGATCAGGATGTCGTTGATGTCGGGGTCCTTGAGCAGCGGTTCCAGCGGGCCGAGGCCGACCATCTCATCGACGATGTCATCGACCAGCGCTTCAAGTTCGACGGTGTTGATCGCCATACGCTCCTGGCGGGTCTTTTCCGACACGAACTCCTGCACCTGCCGGCGCATCTCATCCTTGGGCAGGCGCTCCAGCGCGACCAGGTTGATTTCCTCGAGCAGCAGCCGGTGGATGCGCACGCGGGCATCGAGCACCTTGTTGGCGCTTTTTCCCGGTGTTGTCTCCGGCTTCGGCGGCAAGGCCTTGCGGTTCGTCGGGATGACCACGGCGTGATGCGCGACCGGCGCCGCCTCGGCCGGCTTCAGCCCGCGGACGTCACGGTTCTGCAGGGTCGAGAAGCGGCTGGTCATCCGGCTTTCCTCTTCAGGAGGCCCCTGCCGATGCCGAACAGCGAGCGCGATTTCTCCGGCGTCACCACGGCTTCTTCCGGCAGGATGATCCTCTTCAGATCGTTGACGACATTGGCGTTCGGGTCGATCTCATGCAGCGGCACGCCGCGGTCGACCGCTTCACGCACAAGCCGGTAATTGTTGGAGATGCCGCCGACGAAATGCTCGCCCAGGATTTCCTGGACATCCGCCTGCTTGATGCCGTTGTCGAACATCTTCTGCTCGAAACGGTTGACGATCACGTTCGGCTTCACTTCCTTGCCTGCCGTCTCGTAGACCGCCTGGATCAGCCGCTGCGTGTGGCGCAGGCACGGCACCGTCATTTCGGCGACGATGTAGAGCTTGTTGGAGCCGAGCAGCACTGTCTCCGTCCACGGAAACCAGGTGCGCGGCATGTCGATGACGACGTTGTCGAAATAGGCCGAGACGAGATCGAGCATGCGCACCACGACGTCGGTCTTGAACGAGCGCATTTCCGACGGATGCGTGGGCGCCGCCAGCACGCACAGCCCGCTCGCATGCTTGGACAGCATCACGTCCAGCAGCTGACGGTCGAGACGCTCGGGCTGGTTCTCGATTTCGGTGATGTCGAAGCGGGGCTCGAGGTCGAGATATTCGGCGCAGGCGCCTTGCTGGAAGTTGAGGTCGACCACGCAGGTCGACGCGCCGCGCGTCACCGAATGATGCAGCTGGAAAGCGGTCTGCAGCGCCAGCGTCGTGGTGCCGACGCCGCCGGCGGCCGGCATGAAGGTATAGATCTGCGACTCGGTGTTTTCCTCGCGCCCCGGCCCTTGCAGCGCGCGCACGACAGACCGCACCAGATCGGCGGTGGTGATCGGCTTGACCAGGAAATCGGCGACCTGGAGCTGCACCAGGATACGCACTGCGGCTGCGTTGAATTCCTGGGTGACGACGACCACCGGAACGCGGCCTTCAAGCCGGCGCATGATGCGCTGCAGCGACTCGATCTCTTCCAGCTTTGCCGCATCCATGTCGACGATGAGCGCGCCGAAATCGGCTTCCTGGACCTCGCCGCGCAGTTCGGTAATGTTCTTCTCGACGGTCGAAAGCTGGATCACCTCCGAGGCCGCGAACGCGGTGCGCGTATCCTGCGCAAAGGTCCGGTCGCTGGACACCAGCAGGATCTTCTTGGTCTTGATGCCGCTTGCCATTTTGTCAGCCTGTCAGGTCATTCCCGGTCAAATCACCGGGCAAATCAATCGGTTGTCGCTGTCGGTTGCACGGCCTTGGCAGCAGCAGCCTGGTCGGCGGCGTTGACTGCCGCCTCACTGCGCTGCGCCGGCACCAGCAGCCTGGTGTTCTGGACGCCGTATTTCCAGGGATCGACCATCTGCATGGCCGTATTGGCGGCCTGTGCGTTGCCGGCGGCAATCGTCGGTCCCTCGGAGCGGACATAGTCGTCGCTGGTGCAGCCGCCGGCGAGGCCGGCGATCAGCAGGGCGATGCATGATTCCACGCGCATGGCTTCAATCCTTCGGCAGGTCGAGGAAATGCCCGACGGTGGTGACCGCGGCCGGCTGTGCCGTACTGCCGCTGGCCATTGCCACTGCACGATTGGCTTCGGACGATTTCACTTCCTCGGTGTTGTTGAGGAAATAGTCGACATTGCTGGCCGGCTGCGTGCCGTCGGTCGGCTCGAGCAGCTTCTTCGACGGATCGACCGGCTTGACCAGATAGGGGGTGACGATGATCACCAGATCGGTCTCGCGCCGCTGATAGGATTTGGAAGAGAACAGCGAGCCGAGCACCGGCAGCTTGCCGAGGCCGGGAAGACGCGATGTGGTAATGTCGTTCTGTGATTGCAGCAGGCCGGCGATCATGAAGCTCTGGCCATTCTTCAGGTCGACGGATGTCTTGGCGCGGCGCACGATAAAGCCCGGGACCGAGATATTGCCGATATTGTAGGAGGCCGAAGCGTCGATCGAGGACACTTCCGGCGCGATGTCGAGGCTCACCAGCCCGTCCTTGAGAACCGTCGGCGTGAAGTCGAGGCTGACGCCGTATTTCTTGTAGCTGACGGAAATCTTGCCATTGTCCTCGGAGACCGGGATCGGGAACTCGCCGCCGGCGAGGAAGCTTGCCGTCTGGCCCGAACGGGCGATCAGGTTCGGCTCGGCCAGCCGCCGGGCGAGACCACGTTCCTCCAGCGCCTTGATGGCGACGTCGATCGACAGGCCGTTGGACAGCAGCCGGCCGATGATCTCGCCATTGCCGGCTCCCGGCACCGAGCCCGGCTCGATGGTGACGTCGCGCCCGCCAATGCCGTAAGCAAAATTGGCGCTGTATTTGGCGCCGAGATCCTGTCCGGCCTGGCGATTGATCTCGACGAAGCGGACGTTGAGCTGAACCTGCTGCGAGGACGAGATGTTGACCGAATTGATCACTTCCTCATTGCCGGAGAAACGGCTGGCGATCTTGCTTGCCTTCTCGGCGGCGACCGCGTCATCGGCCTCGCCCGACAGCACGACGCGGCCATTGGCCGAGCCGACCTTGATCTTGGCGTCCGGCACGCTGGCGCGAATGGTGCTGGCCAGCTGGTCGGTGTCCAGCGTCACCTCGATGTCCACGGTGCCGACCAACTGCTTGTTCTCGTCGAACAGCGCGATGCCGGTGGTGCCGAGATTGTTGCCCAGCACATAGAAGGATTTGTCGGTCAGCGGATTGACGTTGGCGATCTCCGGATCGCCGATGACGATCTGGTAGAAAGCGGCATTGGTCATGACCGTCTTCGGCTTGCCCTTGGCTACCTTGATCGACGCATTCGTTGTCGACGAGACATGGACGATATCGTTGTCGGCCTTGGCTGGCGCACTGAGGCCGAGCATTGCGGCCGCGGCCAGGCAAGCCCCCACCGCAAGCGCCCGCATTGGGCGCAGCCCTTTCGTAGTTCGAAATGCATGAAGTCCCGACATCTGTCCCGTCCCTCGCCCGGTCCCCACCGGCAGTTATTGCTGGTCCCGCGCAGGAACCTGGTATTCTTCGACCTGCGTGCCGCGCGTCACGATGATCGTCTTGAATTTCGGCTTCTCAGGCTCCTTGGTCGCGGCAGTGAACAGCGCGCCGGCAGCGGCCTGGACGCCTGAGGCGACCGATCCGCCGAAGGACGAGATGGTGGTGACGCCGTCCTTGGCGGCCCCTCCGTCTGCGGCCGAGCGGAGCGACAGCGACAAGGTGCCGACGGTGCGGGCAAGCGCCACTTTCTGCGCGCCTTCGGTCGTCACCTCGATGGTCACGGAATTGGCGATCTGCGGTGTGGTCTGGCGCTCGTCGGCGCCCTGCCCCACGGTCAGCACCTTGGCGTCGGAGACGACGATCTCGGAGGTAACGGTCGATCCGGCAGCGCCCTGCGCGTTCTTGGCCACTTCCTGGATCTCGCCGGCATCGCGTGTCAGCACCACGTCGACCCGGTCGCCCGGCATGACGAAGCCGCCGACACCGGCTATCTCGTCGGTGCGGATTGTCACCGCCCGCATGCCGGGCGTCATCGTGTTGGACAGCGTCGCGCGGCCGTTCGGCCCCGACAATTTGCTGATCAGCACCGGCTCGTTGATCTCGATCGGCGACAATACCACGCGGCTGCCTTCGGCGAGCAATGCATTGACTGTGGTGAACGCGCCCTGCGGCACCGAATCCTCGGACCATGGGATTTCGCTGAGCTGTGCCCGGTCAAGCTCCATGCCGTAACGCAGCGGCGCGTTGGCCACCACGATGGTCTTGAAGACGACCTTGGGGACGGCGGGCGCCGGGATCGACGCCGTTTTCTCTTCGGCATCGGCCTTGGCCTGGCTTTTCACCCAGAAATCCGCGGCAAAGATTGAAATCGCGCCGAAGACGGCAGCGATGCCAATCATCGTTATGGCCTTGCCCCTCACAACCAACCCCTGACTCTCGTGGTCTTTTGTTTTGTTGGGGCGACGCTAGGCCGCTTTGTTAAAGATTCAGGAATCCCAGCGGCTCCGCACGGACCTATTTCCGCCGGCTTGGTTATCGAAAGGTTTTAGGATAAGAAGGGGTTAATCCCCGAACGTAACAGGAACTTCCGTCGCTTGGCGCCGAAAAGCGTGGCAGTATCGACGGGTGATTCGCGGCACCGGATTCTATGGCAGGCATGGACGACAACAACGATCTTTTCGGCAATCTGGAAAAGCAGCCGCAACCGGCTCGGACACCTTCGCGCCCGGCCGACCCGCTGGTGCAGGCCACGAAGCGTCCTGCCGCGACCAAGGACGGCAGCGAGGGCTATAGCGCCGCCGACATCGAGGTGCTGGAGGGGCTGGAGCCGGTGCGGCGCCGTCCCGGCATGTATATTGGCGGCACCGACGACAAGGCGATGCACCATCTGTTTGCCGAGGTCATCGATAATTCGATGGACGAGGCGGTCGCCGGCCATGCCACCTTCATCGATGTCGAGCTGTCGGCCGACGGGTTTCTGACCGTTACCGACAATGGCCGCGGCATCCCGGTCGATCCGCATCCGAAATTCAAGAAGCCGGCGCTCGAAGTCATCATGACGACGCTGCATTCGGGCGGCAAGTTCGATAGCAAGGTCTATGAGACCTCCGGCGGTCTGCACGGTGTCGGCGTCTCGGTCGTCAATGCGCTGTCGGACCATCTCGAAGTCGAGGTCGCGCGCGGTCGCCAGCTTTACCGCCAAAGGTTCTCGCGCGGCGTTCCGGTGAGCGGGCTGGAGCAGCTCGGCGAAGTGCACAACCGGCGCGGCACCAAAATCCGCTTCCATCCCGACGAGCAGATTTTCGGCAAGGGCGCCGCCTTCGAGCCGGCACGGCTCTATCGCATGACCCGCTCGAAAGCCTATCTGTTCGGCGGCGTCGAGATCCGCTGGAGCTGCGACCCATCGCTGATCAAGGAAAAGGACCAGACGCCGGCCAAGGCGGAGTTCCATTTCCCCGGCGGCTTGAAGGACTATCTCAAGGCATCGCTCGGCGATGATTTCCAGGTGACCCGCGAAATCTTCGCCGGCAAGAGCGAGAAGCAGGGCGGCCACGGCTCGCTGGAATGGGCGGTGACCTGGTTCGGCGGTGACGGCTTCGTCAACTCCTACTGCAACACCATCCCGACTGGCGAGGGCGGCACGCATGAGGCCGGCTTTCGCAATGTGCTGACGCGCGGGCTTCGCGCCTATGCCGACTTGGTCGGCAACAAGCGCGCCTCGATCGTCACCTCCGAAGACGTCATGATCTCGGCGGCCGGCATGCTGTCGGTTTTCATCCGCGAGCCGGAATTCGTCGGCCAGACCAAGGACAGGCTGGCAACGATTGAAGCCATTCGCATTGTCGAGACCGCCATCCGCGATCCCTTCGACCACTGGCTGGCCGACAATCCGCAGGAAGCCTCCAAGCTGCTGGAATGGGTGATTGCGCGCGCCGACGAGCGGGTGCGCCGGCGCCAGGAAAAGGAAGTGTCGCGCAAGAATGCGGTGCGCAAGCTGCGCCTTCCCGGCAAGCTCGCCGACTGCACGCAGAATGCCGCCGCGGGCGCCGAATTGTTCATCGTCGAAGGCGACTCGGCCGGCGGCTCGGCCAAGCAGGCGCGCGACCGCGCCAGCCAGGCGGTGCTGCCGCTGCGCGGAAAAATCCTCAACGTCGCCAGCGCCGGCAACGACAAGCTAGCCGCCAACCAGCAGATTTCGGACCTGATTCAGGCGCTCGGTTGCGGCACGCGCTCGAAATACCGCGATGAGGATTTGCGCTACGACCGCGTGATCATCATGACCGACGCCGACGTCGACGGCGCTCACATAGCCTCGCTGCTGATCACCTTCTTCTACCAGGAAATGCCGAACCTGGTGAACGGCGGCCATCTCTATCTGGCGGTGCCGCCGCTCTATTCGATCCGGCAAGGCGGCAAGGTTGCCTATGCCAGGGACGATGCGCACAAGGACGAGCTGTTGCGCACCGAATTCACTGGCCGCGCCAAGGTCGAGATCGGCCGCTTCAAGGGCCTGGGCGAGATGATGGCCGGGCAGCTCAAGGAAACCACCATGGACCCGAGGAAGCGCACGCTGCTCAGGGTCGATGTTATCGACGCCGTGGCGGCGACCAAGGATGCTGTCGACGCGCTGATGGGCACCAAGCCGGAAGCCCGCTTCCGCTTCATCCAGGAACGCGCCGAATTCGCCGCGACGGAAGTGCTGGATATCTGAGCGCCGGCCAACTCTTCGTTTTGACGCAGTTCCGGGCGGAAAACCGTTTCACACTTTTCCTGGAACTGCTCTAGCCTGCGCTTCCGATACGGAGACCAGCTTGTGATCTGGGCGCGGCTGAAGAGCGACTTCGAAACCAGTTTGGCGGGCCTGACGCAGCCGACGCGCTCGGATTGGATTTTCGCCCTGCGCACGGTTTCGGCCGGTCTGATCGCGCTTCTCGCCGCTTACGCGCTAAAACTCGACCACCCGCAATGGGCGATGATGACGGTCTTCATCGTCGCCCAGCCGGTCGCCGGGATGGTGCTGGCGAAAGGTTTTTACCGGCTGCTCGGCACGCTGGCCGGTGGACTTGCGGCGATCGGCATCACCTCGGTTTTCGGCACCAATCCCTGGCTGCTGGTCACGGCGCTGTCCGTCTGGATTGGGCTGTGCACGCTGGTTTCGTCGCTGCTGCGCAATCCGGAAGCCTATGGCGCCGCACTTGCCGGCTATACCGCGATGATCATTGGGCTGCCGGCTTTCGGCCAGCCGCACGTGGTCGTCGATCTCGCTGTCGCGCGCTGCGCCGAGATCGTGCTCGGCATCGTCTGCGCCGGCCTGACCAGCCGGCTGATCCTGCCCAAGCTGGCCGCTGATGCCATCATCTCCAGGTTGAAGCGCAGCATCCTCGACCTCGCAACCTATGCAGGCGGCGCTTTTTCCGGCGGCGACCCGGCGACGCTGGCCGGCCTGCACCGCAAGCTGATCAGCGACGCCCAGATGCTGGCCGAGATGCGCACCTATGCTCGGCTCGAAGCACCGAGCTTCGCCACCCGCGCCCATCCGGTCCGCCTCACCATCGGTCAGCTTCTGTCGGCGCTGTCGGCGGCACGCGCGCTGCATTCGCATGCCGCGCCGAAAAGCGCAGCCCTCATTCCGGTGCGCTCCGAACTGCAGTCGCTGGTCAGCGAGCTGGCAGCCACGCCGGAGGCGCTGGACGACACGTCGCCCTGGGTGACGCGGCTCGACGCCATCACCGGCAAGGCCCGGCAAATGCCCGACGCCTCGACCGATCAGGGCGACGACAGGGTCGGCACCATAACCCGCCTCACCATCGCCGCCGATTTCGCCGAAGCCTTCAAGCAGGTGCTGCGCGGCCTCGACGCCCTGCGCGCACCGGTGACGCGCCCTATCCGGAGCAACAGGCAGCCGCCTGCGCTGGTGGTGCACCGCGATTATCCCGGGGCTTCGCGCAATGCCATACGCGCCGCCCTTGCCACGTTGGCGGTCGCCGCCTTCTGGCTGACGACGAAATGGTCCGATGCGGCCGGCACCGTCATCCTCGTTGCCGTCGTCTCCAGTCTTTTCGCCGCGCGGCCTGACCCGGTGCGGGTGTCCTGGGGCTTCTTCAAGGGAACGCTGCTGGCTTTGCCCTTTGCCTTCCTTGTCGGCCAGGTCGCGCTGCCTGCCCTGCCCGGCTTCGGCTGGTTCACGCTGTTTGTCGTGCCGATCCTGGTACCGACGGCGCTGGGCATGGCCAATCCACGCACCGTCGGCGTGGCGACGGCGTTTGCAATCAATTTCCTCGCCTTCCTCAGCCCGCATCAGGCGATGACCTATGCCCCAGGCCCGTTCTTCGCCGGCTCGGCGTCGGTGCTGGTCGGCATCCTGCTGGCCATCGGCGTCTTCATCGTGGTGCTGCCGGTGGATCCATGGCGCGCGGCCAACCGCATCGTGCGCGCCATGCGCGAGGATCTGGCGCGGCTGTGTCTGCACGAGCGGGTACCGCGGCGTTCGGCCTTCGAGAGTCTGGCCTATGACCGCATCAACCAGCTGATGCCGCTCTTGCAAAATGCCGGCAGGAAGGGCGATGCGATCTTGGGCGGCGGGGTCGCCGCCGTTGCCGTCGGCCTCGAAATCCTGCGCCTGCGCGCCGCGCAGCAGAGCCCGTCCACTCCTTCCGACACCGCGCTCTCGATTGCCAATTTCCTGCGCGGCCTGGCGCGTGAACTGCTCTTTCGCGCACCCGGCGATCCGCAGACAGCAACTGTCACTGTGGCCCGGCAATATGCAGCCAGCCTTTCAGAGCGCAGCGGCGGTGCGGATATGCTGCAGATCGCAGCCTCGCTGCGCATCATCGCCGCCGGGATCGAGGATTTCCCGGATTTCTTCGCCAAGGACCGAGTTTAGGGCGTCAGGCCGCGGCTATCGCCAGCGCATGCCCGCGCGCGTTTTCCCGCAGCGCGTCGAGATGGATCGACTTGACCAGGCCGGCGAGATCGCCCTCGGTGGCCGGACCGCCGAGCTCCTTCAGCATCAGCCAGCTGACCTCCTGCACGCCGGCGAGGCGCTTGCCGTTGGCGACTTCGCGCCAGATTTTGAGCGCGCGCAGGAAGATGCCGTGGGTGGAAGCGGCGAGGCCGGCGCTGCGGAACAGCGCCTGCAGCGCAACGTCCTGGCCGCCTGCGAGCAAGGCCCGCACCCGCTGCTCCGACTGCTGGCTGAGCGCAACCAGGGCCGAGCCGAAAAAGTCGACCTTGCCGTGGGCAATGGCACGGATGATGAAACTTGCGGTCAGGTCGCCGCGCAGGCGCAGATGTTCGATGAGTGCCGCATGTTCCTCAGTGCGCGTGCCTTCGACCAGCCGCACCGAAGCCTTGACGCAAGCATCGCGCGTGACGCGCTCGGCTCTGGCCGCCCCCATCAGCGCCATCACCAGCGGCGAAGCCTTCAGCGTTTCGCCGAGCTTGACCAGCAGCATGTGCCGGCAGTCGGCCGGCAGCCGCACATCCGTGACCATTGCCTCGCGCAAATGAGCGATATGGCCATGCCGCTCGGCGATGCGGCGGAAAGAGAGTGAGGCTATATCGGCGCCGCCATTGGCGAGCAGCGTCGCACACGCTTCCGGTTCGCCGATCTCGGCGATTGCCGCGGCAACCGCCATCGAAACGACCGGCCGGTCGGCGATCAGTTTTTGCGTCGCCTTGTGCCCGGCCGCGACGCGGTCGATCAGGTCGGCATCGGTGAGCAGCGGCGACCGCGCCAGCACCAGGGCTGCCACTTCCGGCTGATCGGAGGCAAGCGCGCTGATGATCTGCAGCGGCGCGTGATGGCTCATCGACAGCGCTTCGGCCATCGCCAGCCGCACCTTCGACGAGGCGTCGTCGAGCAGCAGCGTCAGCGCCGCTTCGGCAGCGCAACGGTCTTCGAAAGGCAGGTCGGAATTGACGTAGGCGCGGGCCAGCGCGCTCGCCGCTGCGGCGCGCTCCGAAACCCTCGCGGTGTAGATCCATTTGAGAAAATGCGAGACAACCATACTGCCTGCTACGCCCCTTGCCGGAAAGCTTCCGGCCCCAGGAATGACCATAGGCAGAAATGGTTTACGAACGGTTCACCATGTTTATTAACTGGCTTGCGGCTGGCATGGGCAGCGCCTATCAACCGTCAGGCAGCGGAGGAGAAAAACGATGCCCGGGCTTTATCTCGAAGAGTTCGTCGTCGGGCATGTCTTTCGGCACACGCTGCGCAAGACCGTCACCGAAAGCGATAACATGCTGTTCTCGGTGATGACGCTGAACCCGCAGCCGCTGCACATCGACTTCGACTTCGCCGCCAAGAGCGAATGGGGCAGACCGCTGGTCAATTCGCTGTTCACGCTCGGCCTGATGATCGGCATTTCCGTCAATGACATCACCGTCGCCACCACAATTGCCAATCTCGGCATGAGGGAGACGGTGTTTCCGCACCCGGTCTTCCATGGCGATACCATCCGTGTCGAAACGACGGTGATCTCGGTCAGGGACTCGAAATCGAAGCCGGACCGCGGCATCGTCGAGTTCGAGCATCGCGCCTACAATCAGAACGATGTCCTCGTTGCCAAATGCACGCGCCAGGCGATGATGATGAAAAAGGCGGCCTGATGCGCTCGCTGCTGTTTGTTCCCGGTGAGTCCGAAAAGAAGCTGGACAAAGGCTTTGGCGCCGGCGCCGACGTGGTCATCGTCGATCTCGAGGATTCCGTGGCGCCACAAAACAAGGCGGCGGCACGCGACATCGCGGCACGCTTTATCGCCGGCAACAGGCAGCAGACAAGCTCCGCCATCTATATCAGAGTCAACGATCTCTCGACCGGATTGACCGACGATGATCTGGCCGCGCTGGTTCCTGCAAAGCCCGACGGCATCATGCTGCCGAAGTCGAACAGCGGCCAGGATGTGCAGCAACTCTCGGCAAAGCTCAGGGTACACGAGGCCGAAAACGGATTGCCGGACGGCGGCATAAAAATCCTGACGATCATCACCGAGACCGCTGCCGGCGTGCTGGCGGCCGCGACCTACACCGGGGCAAGCGCCCGGCTTGCCGGCCTCACCTGGGGCGCTGAGGATCTGTCGGCGGCGATCGGCGCGCGCGCGTCGCGCGACGAGAACGGCCGCTACACCGATGTCTTCCGCCTTGCCCGCACCATGACCATCCTTGCCGCCGGCGCAGCTGAAGTCGCGGCGATCGACACGGTTTTCCCCGCCTTTCGCGACATGGCCGCCTTCGAAGCCGAATGCACGGAGGCCGAGCGTGACGGCTTTACCGGCAAGATGGCGATCCATCCGGCGCAAGTGCCGGTCATCAACGCCGCCTTCACACCGTCGGCGGAGGCAGTGCAACGCTCGCAGGCCATCGTCGCGGCCTTCGAGGCGGCCGGAAATCCTGGCGTGGTCGGCATTGACGGCAAGATGTATGACCGGCCGCATCTCAGGCTCGCCGAGCGGCTTCTGGCTCGCGCCAAGGCAGCCGGGCTTTAGTCCCGCGCCAGCACGATGACCCGGTCCTCCGGCAGGTAGGCCAGCGCTTGCGACTTCAACGGGTTGACGGTGACGCCGCCCAGAGCCCGCTCATCATTCTGCGCAGCGCGAACGCGCCTATGCCCGATGGCGATCTCGCCGCGCAGACGCGCCGATTCCGCGATCGTCCAGAACGTCACCGGATGGCCGATGGCGACATAGTCGCCGACCGGACGCATGTAGATTTCGGAGCCCTCCTCGTCGAGCAGATCATCGAAGATCGCGGCGAGATGCTGGTTCTCCGATGCCTGCGCCAGCATCAGGCTGACCAGCCGGTTGCTGACGACGAAATCATCGGCCTTAGTCACCGCCGCCAGCTCGCGGTTGCGCACGTCGATCATCTCGCTGACGATCGAGATGTGCGTGCCGGCATCGTCTGCGATTTTGCGCAGATGCAGCAGCGTCACCAGCGTGCGCGTATCGGCGGGCTGCGCTGCCATGGTCTCGCTGTAGCCAAGGACGAGCACGTGGTCGTAGGAAGGCACGTCCAGGCTTGCCAGTGCTGTGCTGCTCGACGTGTCGGTGATGCGGCAGGAAACCGACAGATTGTCGCCGACGACCGGCAGGCCGGCAACTTCCTGCTCGAGGCCTGGCGTATCGGCGGCGATGGTCAGGATCGAACCCGGCGCGACGTAGCGCGACAGTTCATAGGTGATGATCGGACCGCGCCGGTTCCAGCCAAGGATCAGCGTGCGCTCCGGCTTCGCCTCGACAGGCTGATGGCGAAGGATTGCCGCGGTATCGATCTTGGCCCCCGCGCCTCCCAGCTTGATAGCGGCATCGTCCTCGGCAATGATGATGGCGCGCATGTCCTTGCCGATCACCAGATCCGACGGCGGGTTGAGATTGACGCGCCCGGTTTGGTCGCAGAGCCCGATCAGCGTGCAATGCTCATACGCCATCACCGCCTCACCGAAGGTCTTGCCGGTGAGATCAGGCTGCTCGGTCGTGTAGATTTCGCAGCCGTCGAAATCGAGCAGTTCCGAATAGACGCCGCTGAGACCCGACTGCCGGCTCGAATGCACGACGATGCGCGAGATCAGCTGGTCGGCCAGCACAAGCTGCACCTCGGCCCCGCCAACGACGCGGGCGACCTCGGCGTTCTTGCCGTCGCGGATCTCGGCGGCGATGTTGTAGGCCGGCGTGCGCCGGTTCGGGTCGTTGGCCAGCGCGAGCACTGTCTTGATGACCTGCGAATCCGGGTCGTCGCCCTCCGGCGACAGCACGATGATCGAGCGCGAGCTCTGCGGGTTGACGATGGCCAGGTCGTAGAGGTCGGTCGGGTCGCCGCTGCGGCAGATGATGCGCGTGTTGCCCAGTTTGTCGACCTTGGCCGCGATCTCGTCCTCCATCGCGACCTTGTCCATATTGGCCATTACGACAATGCGCGGATGGCGGCGGCTGGTATTGGCAATGACGAGTTCAGAGATGACGTCGAAGATCGACGGCGACCAGTTGAGGATGATGGTGTGGTCGCTCTCAAGCACCCGAGAACGACCCTTGCGCAATTCATCGAGCTTGCTGTCGACGCCGGCGCTGAGCACGCCGATGAGGGCCGACACGACGAAGATGCCGGCAAGCGTGACAAACAACATGACGAGACGGAAGGCCCAGCCGGTGTCGCCGCCCATCGTGCCCGAATCGAGCGTGCGCATCAGCGATTCCCAGAACGCTTCGAAGAAGCTCAGCGGTTCGCCGCCCTCCGGCGCGATGCGGGTCACCGCAAGGAAAGCCGCGGCGGCGATGATGATCAGCAGGGAAGCGACGGCGAGCCAGCCGATCAGCGCGATAGGGCCGGCGGCCATGCTCTTGTCAAACCCGTAGCGCAGCCGGGTTCCCAGCGAGTCTCGTTTCTTCATGTCGCCGGCGTCCCCCAATATCCCTATGGTCGATGCGCCAACCCCAACGCATCGCCGAAGCCGCTGTCTTAGCCTGTGTTTAAATAAAGGGGAATCGCTTTCGGGTGTCAGCCGTTCCACGGCCCCTCATAATCGGCATAGAGCTTTGCCGGATCGGGTCGCGGCCGTTCCGGCGCCGGGCCCTGGTAGGAGCCGATATGGATAAAGCCGACGACGCGCTCCTGCGGCGCCAGCCCCAGGATCGCCCTGCCCTCGGCCACATCGGAATACCAGTTGCTGATCATGTTGGTGCCATAGCCCAGCGCATTGGCTGCAATCATCAGGTTCAGCGCCGCCATGCCGCCGGACAGGAACATTTCCCATTGCGGGATTTTTGGATTGTCCTTCGGAACCGACACCACGCCGATCACCAGCGGCGCGCGGGAAAACCGCGCAAGCTCCTGGTTGCGGCGGTTTTCCGGCAGCGGCCCTTCGCGCTGTTCGGCGAGCGCCGCCAGCTTCCTGCCGATCTCGACGCGCGCCTCGCCGCGATAAACGATGAAGCGCCACGGCTCCAGTCGGCCGTGATCGGGCACACGGCTTGCAGCCGCGATCATGGTCGCGATATCGCCATCGCTGGGCGCCGGTTCCTTCAATTCAGGAATCGGTGCGGAGTTTCGGGTCAGCAGGAAGTCGATGATCGGCGACGCCATGGGGGCCAGGTCTCCTAAAGCACTCGATTTTGAGCTGAAGCGCGCCATTGCGGATCGGGGCGGCTCGGGCATTGGCGCGGGCGCGCCGGACGAAAGAACCTGTTGCCAAGGCGGTCGGACTCTTAAGCCTTGAAATTGCCACCGCCTTGGGCTTCAACGCAAGGCATGTTTGAGGGGACATCGCGCCTTTTCCTGATTTGGCTCGCCGTAGCGCTGTTTGCGCCGGCCTCGATGGCCATGGCGCAGAATGCCGACGGCATCGGCAATCTGAAACTTCCCGATATTTCGAGCTATGCGACGCCCAAGGGCGAGACGCCGCTGGCGCTCAGTGGCGGCGGCGCCATAACGCTGTCGGCGCAGTTGACCGACAAGGGCGCCGACATCACGCGCGGCATCGTCTGGCGCGTCTTCAAGCCCGAGGCCGCCGGCGACGGCAAGCTGCCGATGGTGGCTTCCGCGCATGGCGGCAGCGCTGTGTTCCAGCTCGAGCCCGGCAGCTATCTGGTCCACGCCTCCTACGGACGCGCCGGCGCCACCAAGCGCATCACCGTCGGCAAGGACGCCAGGCGCGAAAGCCTGGTGCTCGATGCCGGCGGCCTCAAGCTCGACGCGGTGCTGTCGGGCGGCGTGCGTATTCCGCCGAAAAAACTGCGCTTCTCCATTTATGAGGGCACCGCCGAGGCCAATGGCGACCGCGCTTTGATCATTCCCGATGTCGAGCCGAACAGCGTCGTGCGGCTCAACGCCGGCGTTTATCATGTCGTCTCCACCTATGGCGCGGTCAATGCCGTCATTCGCTCCGACATCCGCGTCGAAGCCGGCAAGCTGACCGAAGCCACCGTCGAGCATCGCGCGGCGGAGGAGACCATGAAGCTGGTGCGCGAGACCGGCGGCGAGGCCATCGCCGATACATCCTGGTCGCTGCTCAACGAATCCGGCGATCCGATCAAGGAGGCCGTCGGCGCCTTCGCCTCGATGGTGCTGGCCGAAGGCCAATACACCATCATCGCCAAGAACCGCGACCGCATCTACCAGAAGGATTTCACCGTCGTTGCCGGACAGAACCAGGAGATCGAGGTCCTGGCCACCGAAGCCTCGGCCATCGATCCCGAGGAAGGCGCCGACTAGGTTGTGGACTCATAAGCCCGAAGCCACAGCCGGACGGATCGACCTTGCGATTCGTTTCTAGGCACCGGTTGGAGTGGCCACGATCCGGCATTCGTGGTATTTTTTTGCGGCCTTGAAAGCATGACCCGTACCGCAGTTTGCCTTGGGAGATGCCAAATGCGCATGTCCTTGCTTTTCATTCCACTACTGCTTGCACCGATTGTATCGCATGCCGCCGGCATTCACGACGCCGCCATGAAGGGCGATGTCGCGGCGATCACGGCAGCGCTCGACGCTGGTACCGGCGTCGATGAGAGCGACGGGCGCACGACACCACTCTATCTTGCGGTCAAAGGCGGTCATTTTGCAGCGGCAAAACTGCTCATTGAACGCGGTGCCGACGTCAACGCCGTCCCGGACCCGCGTTTGGGTCCTGCCCTTATTCTGGCTTTGGCAAAACGCAGGACCGATTTGATCAATCTGTTGCTGGACGGGGGCGCAAATCCAAATTCGAAGCGCAGCCGCGAAAACGCTATCCACATCGCGGTCAATCTCGGTTGCCTCGATTGCGTGAAAGCACTGGTTGAGGCCGGCGCGGACGTGAATGCGAAGACAAAGGACGGCAAGACACCGCTCCATCTGGCAAAATTCAAGGGGCAACGCGAAGTTGCTGACTATCTCATGTCGCACGGCGTCGTGTTGCCAACGCCAGCTCCGATCTCGATGAAGTTGGCTGCTGCCGATGTCGAGAAAGGCCGAACCTACTTCACACACGTGTGCCACGGTTGCCACAATGCCGAGCCACAGGGAGGGATCAAAACGGGACCGAACTTATGGGGCGTCGTCGGCCGCGACAAGGCATCCATGGCAAATATGCGTTACTCCGACACCTTGCTGGCCTTAGAGGGTGTATGGACGTACGAGGACCTGAACACATATCTGCTTGAGCCCATGCTCACCACGCCGGGTGTTTACATGGAGGTGCCTGGCGTCCCGGACGAGACCGAACGGGTCAACCTGATCGCCTACTTGCGTACACTCAGCGACAAACCGCTCCCACTGCCCTAGGAGCTATTGAGCAAAAAGGCCGAGGTTGTCGAAAAGTTGACCGACTGAACGTCGTTTATGAGTACACGCCCTAGTTAGCGTCTCTCAGGCTGCCTTGCGCATACGGCGCGGCAGGAAGTGGACGCGGCTGCGCGGTGCGTCGGGCGCCAGATCGAAGACGCCGCGATGAAGGCGATCAAGCAAGGTCTTGCGGTCGCGCAGCTGCTCCAGCTCATCCCAGCGCAGTACGTTGCCGACGCGAACGTCGATCGCTTTGCCGGACAGCCGCGCGAATTCGCGGATGAGCATTGAAAGGCGCAACGTCAGCGACGCCTTGCCGACGAATTTCGCCAGCCTTCCTTCGCGCTCCCCCATGTTCATCGGGCCGCTGACCAGATGGAACAGCCGGCCGTTCTGCCCGGAAAAATGCATCGGCACCACCGACGCCTTGGCGTCCTGCACGAGGCGCGCCGGAAACATCTTCCACGGCAGGTCGCGCGCCCGGCCAAAGCCTCTCGGCGCGGTGGCGACGCCGCCGGCCGGAAATACCACTATGGTGACGCCCTCTTTCAACAGCCGCACTGCCTCGTGGCGCACCGCCATGTTGTTCTTCACCGCGTCCTTGGTCTCGGAAAAGTCGATCGGCAGCGAGTACGGTTCCATTTCGCGGACCTTCAGCAGATCCTTGTGGATCATGACGCGGAACGGACGCCCGAGCTGCTCGACCAGCGACAGCACTGCAATGCCGTCGCCAATGCCGAACGGGTGGTTGGCGACGATCACCAGCGGCGTGTCCGGCAGCCCCGCCGGCGGCCACCGATCGGTGCTGCGCACCTTGACGTCGATCAGCTCCAGCATGCGGCTGAACACCCGCTCGCCCGTCGGCGCCACCTGGCGGCGCCAGAAATCGTAGAGCGCGGCATACCGGTCACGCCCCGAGAGGCCTTCAATGGAATGGATGAACCAGCGCGTCAGCGCCGGCTGGCTCGCATTGGCGTAGGAGAGTTCGGGAAACGGCCTTTCCCGTATCTTCAGCTTGAGCATGGGGGCTCGTTACAAGGTTGGCGTGACAGGCATGTGAAAATGGCGGTGGATCGCTCCACCGCCATTTCTCCGAAATATTGATTGCTCAGGCCGCGCTGCGCCTTCGGTCGGGCGAAACAGCCTCGTCGGAAAGCAGCTTCAGCGCGTCGGCCAGCTTGAGCGATTCCTGATCGCGCGAGCCAAGCCGGCGGATGTTGACCGTCTCCTCCTCCGCCTCGCGCTTGCCGCAGACGAGGATCACAGGAACCTTGGCCAGCGAATGCTCACGCACCTTGTAGTTGATCTTCTCGTTGCGCAGATCCGGTTCGGCCAAAAGTCCTGCCGCCTTCAACTGTGCGACAACCTTTCGCGCATAGTCGTCAGCATCCGAGGTGATCGTCGCCACAACCACCTGCAGCGGCGCGAACCACAGCGGGAAATGGCCGGAATAATGCTCGATCAGGATGCCGAGAAAGCGTTCCATCGAACCGCAGATGGCGCGATGCACCATCACCGGCTGCTTCTTTTCCGAGTCCGAACCGATGTAGAAGGCGCCAAAGCGTTCCGGCAGATTGAAGTCGACCTGCGTGGTGCCGCACTGCCATTCGCGGCCGATCGCGTCCTTCAGCACATATTCGAATTTCGGCCCGTAAAAAGCGCCCTCGCCCGGATTGATCGAGGTCTTGATGCGGTTTCCCGAGCGCGTCCTGATTGTATCCAGCACGTTGCCCATGATCGCCTCGGCATGATCCCAGGCCTCGTCGGTGCCGACGCGCTTATCCGGCCGCGTCGACAGCTTCACGCTGACATCGTCGAAGCCGAAATCGGCGTAGGTCGACAGGATCAGATCGTTGATGCGCAGGCATTCCGCGGCCAGCTGCTCCTCGGTGCAGAAGATGTGCGCATCGTCCTGCGTGAAGCCGCGCACGCGCATCAGCCCGTGCAAGGCGCCGGACGGTTCGTAACGATGCACATTGCCGAATTCCGCAAGTTTTACGGGCAGATCGCGATAGGATTTCAACCCATGCTTGAATATCTGCACGTGGCCCGGACAATTCATCGGCTTCAGCGCGAACACGCGGTCGTCGTCGGTGTCGTCGCCGGCCACCGTCACCTTGAACATGGCATCGCGATACCAGCCCCAGTGGCCCGACGTCTCCCACAGGCTCTTGTCGAGAACCTGCGGTGCGTTGACCTCCTGGTAGCCCTGCTCGTCGAGGCGGCGGCGCATGTAGTTGACCAGATTCTGGAACATCTTCCAGCCCTTGGCGTGCCAGAAGACGACGCCCGGCCCCTCTTCCTGGAAATGGAACAGGTCCATCTCGCGGCCGAGTTTGCGGTGGTCGCGCTTCTCTGCCTCTTCCAGCATCGTCTGGTAGGCATCGAGTTCAGCTTGCTCGGCCCAGGCCGTGCCGTAGATGCGGGTCAGCATGGGGTTGTTCGAATCGCCACGCCAATAGGCGCCGGCCACCTTCATCAGCTTGAAGGCGTTGCCGATCTGCCCGGTGGAGGCCATGTGTGGGCCGCGGCAGAGGTCGAACCAGTCACCCTGGGAATAGATCTTGAGATCCTGGTCTTCGGGAATGGCGTCGATCAGCTCGAGCTTGTAGCGCTCGCCCTTCTCGGCAAAGACCTTTTTCGCCTTGTCGCGCGACCAGACTTCCTTGGTGAACGGCTTGTTACGCGCAATGATCTCGCGCATCTTCTTTTCGATCACCGGGAAATCGTCAGGCGTGAACGGCTCGTTGCGGGCGAAGTCGTAATAGAATCCGTTCTCGATCACCGGCCCGATGGTCACTTGCGTTCCCGGCCACAGTTCCTGCACGGCCTCCGCCAGCACGTGTGCTGCATCATGACGGATGAGCTCCAGCGCGCGCGGATCGCTGCGGGTGATGATCTCGACCTTGCCGGACTTGCCAAGCGGGTCGGAAAGATCGCGAACGGTGCCGTCGATGGCATAGGCGACAGCCTTCTTGGCCAGCGACTTCGAGATCGATTCGGCGAGGCCCGCACCGGTCATCGCCGCGTCATAGTCGCGGACGGAGCCATCGGGAAATGTCAGGGAAACGGAATTCAGCATCGGGTATCTCCTATCCAGTCCCGCAAACGAGCGCGGGTGGTCGTGGTGTGAAGCCGGAGGCATCCGGCAGCCGGCGGGTTTTAGAGGCAGCACGGTGTGAGGTAAAGAGCGCTGGTAGTGTGTCAGTTTGAATTCCAGTTGGAACGTTGCCATTGGCCTCCCCGATCGGAACGACCAAGGACCGCCACTTTGCAGCCGTTCAAGGCTAGCGCGAGCTTTCACTCACTCGCGCAGGCCTGCCTTGCGCAAGTTCTCGCGAAGATGTTCCAAGTCACCTGAGTTCTTGTATGGCGCCATGTCCGAGGTCGTTCTCATCGTGATTGTGGCTCGCGGCTCCAGCTGCAAAATGTGCTCGATGACCTGCTGCGCTTCGTCTTCGCTCCCTAAAGCCGCGTAGCTCGCTGCCAGGTATAAGTGTTGGTATACGGTGTCGAGGGTTCGTAGACCTTCCAACGCCGCGATCGCTTCACGATATCTGCGAACGTCGTAGTAAATCTGGCCAATCTGTAGGATGTACCACTCGGGGTAGTGAGGGTTGAGACGCATGGCTTTTTGCGCCGTCTCAAGGCCTTCCTGTGCCCTCCCACAATAGCTTAGGCAGGAACCGTAATCCAACAGCACGTCGGCGTCATTTGGATTAAGCTCAAGGGCGCGTTGATACTCAACGATAGCGCGTTCGTATTGTCCGCAAAATAGGCAGTGCCCTGCGAGCGCATAGTGCCCCCATGCCTCGGCGTCGTCCCGTTCGATCGCCAAATTGGCGTATTTCAGGCCACATGCCAGTGAAGCCTCGGGATTCGCGCTCCAACCGTCGCTTGCGTCGATCATGTGCGTCCAAGCGAGCTTCGCAAACGCCTTTCCGAACTTCGGATCGAGTTCGCCCGCCTTCTCAAAGAGTTCCCGAGCACGCAAGTTGTCTTGTTTTGTGTAGCGGTTGAGAGACTCCATGCCGCGCACGAAATAGTCCAGCGCCTCAAAATTCCGCGTCCCCGCGACTTCCGGGCGCTCTTGCCACGCCTTTAACAGTCGGCCTCCGTACGCTGTGGCTAAACTGCCGATTATTCTTTCAGTGACATCGTCCTGCACGGCAAAGATGTCCTCGATGCCTCGGTCGTAGCGCTCTGCCCAAAGGTGCCGCCCAGTCTTGCCGTCAATGAGCTGGGCGGTAATCCGGACCCGGTCCTTCGACCTCTGTACACTGCCCTCCAAGATATAGCGGGCACCCAGCTCTCGGCTGGCATCCTGTATCTTCGTGGCTTTGCCCTTGTAAGCAAACGTCGAATTACTGGCGATGACGGAAAGATCGCGAAACCGAGACAATCCGGTGATGACGTTCTCTGTGATCCCATCCGCAAAGTAGTCCTGCTGACGGTCGTCGCTCATATTGACGAACGGCAGCAAAGCGATGGATGGCTTATCAGCAAGCGACGCCGGCGAAGTGGGGGCCCCTTCGGGACCGTCGAGGCGCACCGCATAACCTCGCACGGGGCGTTCAATATTTTTAAGTATCTGCTCACCAATGTCGTCGAATTGCAGTTCAAGCCGGTTTCCGAGGTGATCTCGCACCGTGCCCGAAACCATAACACCTCCAACAGGAGCGATGCCTTCGAGCCTTGTCGCCACGTTCACGCCGTCACCCAACAGATCGTCATCCTCGACGATTACGTCACCGAGGTTGATCCCAACGCGGAATTGTATTCTTCGGTCCTCGGACAGTTTTGCGCTGCGACCCGACATGGCACGCTGCATAGCAACGGCACAAGCCACGGCGTTCACGACACTTGGAAACTCGGCGAGGATGCCGTCGCCAGTCGTTTTGAAGATGCGACCTTGGTGCTCGGCCATATTTGGGTCGATAAGGTGGGCCCGTATCTCCTTCAGTTGGGCAAGTGTGCCGGCCTCGTCGCTGCCCATCAGGCGCGTATACCCCACCACATCAGCGGCCAGAATTGCGGCAAGACGGCGTTGGACGCGTCCTTCGGTCATGTGGTGCATTGCTTTCAAGAGCAACAGGACCGGGATTGTAAGGGCGACGGCCGACAGAGTCCACGAGCCGGAACGTCGACTGATACATTTCCGCAGCGGTCATTGGCACAGCCGTTTGTCGCGGCAACTCACTTCACCAGCTGCGTCAAATCCTTCAGGAACGCCGCGCGTGTCGCCAAGCCCTTCGGTGTGTCGATCGGTTTGGTATCGACGACCAGCCGGGCGAAGACGATCCGCCGGCCGCCCTTTTCGGCCCAGCCGACGAACCAGCCCAGCGAGCGCTTGTCCTTGCTGTTCCCCAGCCTGGTGCTGCCGGTCTTGCCCTGCACCGTCCAGCCGTCGGCCTGAAAACTCGGCAGGATGGCTCGGGTCATCTCGTGCGCCTTGGCAGAAACCGCATCTTGCCGGCGAGCAGCTGGCGCAGGAAGGCTGTCTGTTCGATCGGCGATATCTCAAGCGAGCAATTTATCCAGGATTGCGTGAGCCCGTTGTCCTTGCCGACATCGCCCGAGACATCCATGTTGCCGTAGCCGAATTTCGAGACGTAGCCGGCAAAGCTTTTTGCGCCGAGCCGTCGCACGATTTCGCGCGAATACCACACGATCGAGTCTCGCTCCCAGATCGTCGGGTCGACGGTTTTGTGGTCGCGCTTCACAGCGTTGAACTCAGGCTTGTAGTCCCAACTCGGCGTATGCGCGTCGCTAAGAATACCGGCGTCGTAGCCGATCAGCGCCAACGGCACCTTGAAAGTAGACGCCGGGCTGAAGCGCTGGTCGCAAACACCATTCTGGTGGAGCGTCTGGCCGCTTGTCGCGTCCTGGATCAGCGTGCATTCGACATCGCCAAGCGGAGCCGATTGCGCCCGCATCGGAAATCCCAGAAACCAGGCCAGCAGGAAGAGGACCGCGGCAATGATGAAGGGGTGGGTTTCGATCCGACGCATGTGGGCTCTCCTGGGAATGAACAGGAGGCGCTTAGCGAAGTGTCTTGGCTCGATTTTGACTCAAATGCGCAGTCTTTGTGCAGCCCGTTGTTAACCTTACCGGATTGTAAAGAATGCCGCGCTGGCGATCTGGATCAGGGACCAGCGCGCCCGCCGTCAGGCCTCGCCGCGCTTCCTGCCGATCTGCCAATAACGCCATGGCATGAACCAGACATAGCGCTGATCGAGTACCTCCGGCACGCGATCGATGCCATGCGAACCGAAAGGGCCGCAGCGCAGCACGCGGAACAGCCCCATGAAGCCGCCGGCCCACAGACCATGGCGGGCGATCGCCTCATGCGCGTATTCGGAACAGGTCGGCAGATGCCGGCAGGAATTGCCGACAAATCCGGACAGCGTCAGTTGATAGAGGCGCACCAGCGACGTGCCGAAAATGCGGCCGGGTGTTTTGCGCCAGGGACCGGGCCAGTTGCGCCCGCGCCGGGTCCGTCCGGCGGCATGCACATGCCGATGCTGGTCGCCCACCGCAGTCTCTTTCCGAACGCGACCCGAAACCGGCTTCCGGGTCAGCTTGCGTTTCCAAACCGATAGATGTGAGCTTCGGCCGGCAAACGCAATCCTCTTCACTCGCCTCTTTGTCGGCTTCAGGGTCGCGAGCGGCGAAAGGGATGCCGCTCCGCTGGAGCCGCCCAGCGGGTGGCCGGCCTTTGCTCGGTGCGCTGCACATGATGCCGCCTGTCGCCATGCCACTGAAATGTCGCGATCCGCATCACATCGCAAAAGATCTTCAGTAACTGGATCATGGCGCATCTCCTTTGAGGCGGATTAGACGCCCGCTGGCCTTCGCCTTCAAACGAGTATAATTTCCGGTTCGGATAACTTCGGGTTATGCGAAATGAAGCGCGGACGGTTGCCCCTGACGGCGTTGCGAAGTTTCGAGGCAGCCGGCCGGCAATTGAGCTTTAGCCGGGCCGCCGAGGAGCTGTTCGTCTCCCAGGCCGCCATCAGCCGGCAGATCCGCGAACTCGAGCAGTTCCTGCGCCAGCCCTTGTTCCACCGTCATCACCGTCGCGTCGAGTTGACCGAGGCCGGCCAGCGCCTGCTCGATCAGTTGGTCAGGAGTTTCGATGACATCGACAGGCTGGTTTCGGACCTGGTGGCTGCCCCGGCGCAGTCGGTGGTCCGCGTCAGTGTCGAGCCGTCGCTGGCCTCGGTATGGCTGTTGCCGCGGCTCAACCGCTTCAGCCAGTTGCGGCCCGATATCGACGTTTCCCTCGAAGTCGACCCAAGGCCGATCGAGTTCCGCAGCGATCAGCCCGAACTCGCCTTGCGCTTCAGCGCGCGCGCCACCTCATGGCCGCGCAGCGAGGCCGAATGGCTCGCCTCGACCGTCGATTCACCGGTCCTGTCGCCGGCATTGCTGGCATCGGGCCCTGCCCTCGAAAAGCCGCTCGACCTTGCCCGCTACACGCTGTTGCACGAGGAGAATCGTCAAGGCTGGGCGCGCTGGTTCGAGGCAGCCGGCGTTGCAGCCGACACCATTCCGGCGCGCGGCCCTATGCTGGCGGATGTGTCGCTGTCGAAGCAGGCGGCCCTGCTCGGCCACGGCGTGGCGCTGGGCGACCTCTTGCAGATCGGCGAAGAGATTGCATCCGGCGCGCTGATCAAGCCGTTCGACATCGACGTCGCATCGGGCGCCTACTGGCTGGTGGCCAGGAGTTTGAAGGACCTGCCGGAGCCGGCTAAGGCGTTTGCAGACTGGGTGAGAAGCGAATTCGCCGAAAGCAGACGGGCGCAGCAAACCAAGGCATGAGCCCGGTTACGTGAGAAGCTCCTCGACGTGTTCAGCGCCCAATTTTGACAATTCACCGGCTGTTGGAGGAGCCGTCATGTACCAACATCACCGCTTGTTCGGCGCGTTTCTTCTCGATCTGACCGATGGCATCGACGACCGCATCGAAGGTCAGCATGGTCGAGGCATGGCGCGCCTTGTAGTCGCGCACCGGCTCCAGATATCTCAGATCGGCAAAGCGGCCTTGCGGCGGCGCGCCGTTTTCCTTGAGCATCTTCAGCATGGTGTCGCGCACCGCCCGCAATTCGTCGGCGCTGGCGCCGATGACATGTTGAGCCATGATCGAGGACGAGGCCTGGCCGAGGGCGCAGGCCTTCACGTCATGCGAGAAATCGGTGACGACGCCATTGTCCATCTTGAGGTCGATGGTCACCGTCGAGCCGCACAATTTGGAATGGGCCTTGGCCGTCGCATCCGGATGATCGAGCCGGCCTATGCGGGCGATGTTTCCGGCAAAACCCAGAATTTTCGCATTGTAGACGTCGTCAATCATATTTTTCCAATCCGTCGCCGCCAAGCGAACAGCGATTGCCGCTGTGGCGTCTTTCATTCGCTGCGCACGACCATATATAATGCTGGCAGTCGGGTATCGACAAGGCAACGCAAAGCCGCCGTCCTTGCCCGTTTCGTTCACGCCGCTTGCGGGCTGGAAACAGGGCGAGTTTTCAGCACCCGAAAGGTCGTGGTCCGTTCAACTCGTTCCTTCTGAGAGAGGAACTACGGGAGACGCCTTTATGGATGCCGTCATCAAGAAAATCATGCCCCCTTCCGACTATCTGGACAAGCCGGTCACCGACAGGCCGAGCGAAGCCGAGGTCGAGGCCGCCGTGCGCACGCTGTTGCGCTGGACCGGCGACAATCCGGACCGCGAGGGCCTGATCGACACGCCCAAGCGCGTCACCAAGGCCTTTCTCGAAATGTTCAACGGCTATGACATGTGCCCGGCCGAAGAACTCGGCCGCACCTTCGAGGAAGTCGCCGGCTATGACGATCTCGTCATCGTCAGGGACATCCAGTTCCACTCGCATTGCGAGCACCACATGGTGCCGATCATCGGCAAGGCGCATGTCGGCTACCTCCCGGACGGCAAGGTCGTCGGCCTGTCCAAGATTGCCCGTGTGGTCGATATCTTCGCCCATCGCCTGCAGACGCAGGAGGCCATGACTGCACAGATCGCCGGCGTCATACAGGACGTGCTCAATCCGCGCGGTGTCGCAGTCATGATCGAGGCCGAGCATATGTGCATGGCCATGCGCGGCATCCGCAAGCAGGGCTCCACCACGCTGACCTCGACCTTCACCGGCGTATTCAAGGACACGCCCGAGGAACAGGTCCGTTTCGTCACCATGGTGCGCGGCCTCGGGGCGTAAGCCGCTCGCCGCCATCGCTAGATCAAGGACCGGCGATGTCGGCACTAACATTTCCCAAGGCTCCATCGGACAAGAAGGCTCTCGAAGAAGGCGCGGTGTTTTCCCCGCGCTTCGATGCTGCCGGGCTGGTCACCGTCGTCGTCACCGACGCCGCTGACGGTATGCTGCTGATGGTCGCGCATATGAATGCCGAGGCGCTGGCGCTGACGCTCGAAACCGGCATCGCGCACTACTGGTCGCGCTCGCGCAACGCGCTGTGGAAGAAGGGCGAAACATCAGGCAATTTTCAGACCGTCGTCGAGGTGCTCACGGATTGTGACCAGGACGCCATATGGTTGCGCGTCAAAGTGTTGGGCCACGACGCAACTTGTCACACCGGCCGGCGTTCATGTTTTTATCGGACGGTGGGGCTAATCGGCGGCAAGGCAACGCTTGCCGACGATGGCAGCACGCCGCTGTTCGATGCGGAAAAAACGTATCGGAAGCCCGCGTGAACCATTCAACAGTCGCAAACCACTCATATTCACTATTCTCAAACGTCCTTCCTGTAGAACGGACGCGGGACAAGGGAGATCATGATGCTCGAGTGGGCGTCATTGCGTAGCAGACCGGACGTGCGGGAGGCCAATGGCCCCTCATCGTCCGGCGGCGTGCCTGACCCGCAACCCGCGGGCAAGACAGGCATTTCGCTCGCGCTGGGCGGCGGCTGCGCACGCGGCTGGGCGCACATTGGCGTGCTGCGCGCGCTCGACGAAGCCGGCATCGAAGTCTCGATGATCGCCGGCACCTCGATCGGCGCGCTGGTTGGCGGCTGCTATCTCGCCGGCAAGCTGGACGAACTCGAGGAGTTCGCCCGCAGCCTGACCAAGCGGCGCATCTTCGGCCTGCTCGATCTCAATCTGCGCGGCAGCGGCCTGTTCGGCGGCATGAAACTGGACGTCAGGCTGCGCGAGCACATGGCAGGCATCCGCTTCGAGGATCTGACAAAACCCTTCGTCGCCGTTGGCGCCGAAATTCGCACCGGCCATGAGATCTGGCTGTCCAGCGGTTCCCTGATCACCGCGATGCGCGCTTCCTATGCGCTGCCCGGCGTGTTCGAACCGGTGAATTGCAACGGCCGCATCCTGGTCGACGGCGCGCTGGTCAACCCGGTTCCGGTTTCGGTCTGCCGCGCCTACGAGCAGCCGCTGGTCGTCGCGGTCAACCTTCACTACGATCTGTTCGGCCGCGCCGCCGTCATCAAGCACAGCGCCGGGGAACTGCTCATCGAGAAGGACGCGCCCCGTCCAGGCCAGGCCGACCCGAACCACCAGCCGCACCAGAGCCGTCTCGGCATCACCGGCGTCATGGTCGAAGCCTTCAACATCATCCAGGACCGGATTTCACGCGCAAGGCTGGCGGGCGATCCGCCCGACATGTCGCTCCAACCGAAACTCAGCCATATCGGCTTGACCGAATTCCACCGCGCGGATGAGGCGATCAGCGTCGGTTACCAGGCGACGATCGCGCAGATCAGCGAGTTGAAGCGGCTGCAGACGGTTCTGGCTTAAACCAATTCGGCAATGTCAGGCTTTGGCCGCATCGGTGATGCGGAACTGCACCGTACGGTTGCCGTTCCAATAATTCCCCGACAGCGAGCCGGCGACATGGATCGTGTTGCCCCTGTTCTTGAACAGGAATTCGCCCAGCGCGGTATCGACGGATCGAAAGGCGATGCCCTGGATGCGGCCGCCGCTTTCCGACTGCAGATCAGCCCGGATGTGGTTGGTGCCGACGGCCCGCGCGTCGGCCAGCCGATGGCGCGGCAGCGCGAACACCGGCGCGACATGGCCGGCGCCGAAAGGCCCGGCCTTTTCCAGTGCATCGAGCAAAGCAATCGTCGCGCCCTCGGCGGCGAGCGCGCCGTCGACGGCCAGACTTTCTTCGTCCTGCAGCCGGAACACTTCGGCCGCCGCGCGCTCCTCAAAGAAAGCACGGAGTTCGCCGAGCTTGGCGCGTTCCACCGTGATGCCGGCGGCCATGCCGTGGCCGCCGCCCTTGACGATCAGCCCGGCATCGGCGGCTGCGCGCACCAGCCGTCCGAGATCGAAGCCCGACACCGAACGGCCAGAGCCGGTGCCGATGCCATTGGCGTTGAAGGCGATGGCGAAGGCCGGCCGCCGCGCATGGTCCTTCAGCCGCGAGGCGATCAAGCCGACAATGCCAGGATGCCAATTGGTGCTGGCGGTGACGATGATGGCCGGCCCGTTGCCGCCGGCAAGTTCGGCGTCAGCCTCGGCGCGCGCCGCTGCCAGCATCTCCAGCTCCATCTGCTGGCGTTCCTGGTTGAGCCGGTCGAGTGTCTCGGCAATGGTCCCGGCCTCAACCGGATCGTCGGTGGCGAGCAGCCGGCTGCCAAGTGCTGCATCGCCGATGCGGCCGCCGGCATTGATGCGCGGCCCAATCAGATAGGCGAGATGAAAGGTGCTTATCGGCTCACCGATGCGGGACACCCGCGCCAGTGCGGCGAGCCCCTCATTCTTCTGCTGCCGCGCCATCTGTAGTCCCTTGACGACGAAAGCGCGGTTCACGCCGATGAGCGGCACCACATCGCAAACCGTGGCCAGCGCCGCCAAGTCGAGCAACGACAACAGGTCCGGTGGCGCTGCGTCGGGCAATCGGCTGCGCAGGACCCTCGCCGTCTGCACCAGAGTAAGGAAGACGACACCGGCGGCGCACAGATGGCCTTGCCCGGATAGGTCGTCCTCGCGATTGGGATTGACGACTGCGGTCGCCTCCGGCAGCGGGCCGCCGACCTGATGGTGGTCGAGCACCACCACATCGGCGCCTGCGGCCTTGGCGGCATCAATGGAGACAGCGCTGTTGGTGCCGCAATCGACGGTGACGATCAGCGTCGCGCCGCGCGAGACCAGTTCGCGCATAGCCTCCGGATTGGGGCCGTAGCCCTCGAAGATGCGGTCGGGAATGTAGATCTCCGAAGGCACCGAGAAATGCGTCAGGAAGCGCTTGAGCAACGCCGAAGAGGCGGCGCCGTCGACATCGTAGTCGCCGAAGATTGCCACCTTCTCCTTGGCCATGACCGCTTCGGCGATGCGGGTCGCAGCCTTGCCCATGTCGGTCAGCGAAGCCGGATCCGGCAACAGATTGCGAATCGTCGGATCGAGGAAGCGCTCGGCCTGGTCGGCGGTGACGCCGCGCCCGGCGAGCACGCGAGCCACAATGTCGGGCACGCCGTGGCCCTGCGCTATGGCAAGCGCGGTCATGTCCTGCCGCTCGCTCAACCGGTGTTCCCAGGAAACACCGGTCGCCGACTGCCTGATATCGAGGAAGAGGCGTTTGTCGCCCGTCATAGGAGGCGTAATCTATAGATTGTCATTTCCGGCAATATGCGACGGCTAAACAGGAAAGTCTCAAAACTTTTCCACATCCTGGTGACGCGCCTTGATCTCGCGGCTCACGCCTCCGCCAGAGCCCGATGATGATTGGTGGGTTCGACCTGAAATCTCAATCCGGCTCCAAATCAAAGAGATAGAGCATTATGGCGTCTGAACCACTTTTCAGCAGGAATATCAAATCGGTTAAGGAGAAAAATGACTTGGCCTAACCAGCGCGCTCAATGCGGATAACCTGCGGCTTGTCTGTGAGGTGGCCGTCCTTGGTGATGCCGTCGACAGCCTTGCGCACCGCTGCTTCCGTCGTCTCGTGGGTGACCAGGATCACCGTCTTTTGCGCGTCCGTCTCGCCGCTGACGGCATGCTGGACGATCGATTCCAGCGAAATGTCGTTGTCCGCCATGCGCTTGGCGATCGCGGCGAAGACGCCGATGCGGTCGTGCACGGTCAGCCGGATGAAATAGCCGCCGGCATGGCTGCGCATCTGCGCCTTCTTGTAGGGGCGCAGTTCCTTGGCCGGCAGGCCGAACACCGGACCGTGCTGGAAGCCCGGCCGGCTCTTTGCGATGTCGGCGATATCGCCGACCACGGCGGACGCGGTGGCGTTGCCGCCGGCGCCCGGGCCGGAGAGCAGCAGTTCGCCCAAAATGTCGGTTTCGATGGCCACCGCATTGGTAACGCCATGCACCTGTGCGATCACCGACGCGGTCGGCACCATGGTCGGGTGCACGCGCTGCTCGATGCCGCTGTCGGTGCGCTGCGCGACACCGAGCAGTTTTATCCGGTAGCCGAGATCGGCGGCAGCGCGGATATCGGCCTGGCTGATATTGGAAATGCCTTCCATGTAGATGTCGTTGGCGGCGATCTTGGTGCCGAAGGCCAGGCTGGTCAGGATCGACAATTTATGCGCCGTGTCATGGCCCTCGATATCGAAAGTCGGATCGGCTTCGGCGTAGCCCAGCCGTTGCGCGTCCTTCAGGCACTCGTCGAAGGAGATGCCCTCGGCCTCCATGCGGGTCAGGATGTAGTTGCAGGTGCCGTTGAGGATGCCGAAAACGCGAGTGACCGAATTGCCGGCCATCGCCTCGCGCATCGTCTTGATGACCGGGATGCCGCCGGCAACTGCCGCCTCGTAGTTGAGCAGCACGCCCTTCTTCTCGGCGATTTCGGCAAGCGCCACGCCGTGCTTGGCCAACAGCGCCTTGTTGGCGGTGACGACATGACGTCCGGCTTCAAGTGCTGCCTTGACCGACGCGCGCGCTGCCCCTTCGTCGCCGCCGATCAGTTCGACGAAGACGTCGATATCGGCGGCCTGCGCCATCTTGATCGGATCGTCGAACCATTTGGCGGCGCTGAGGTCGACGCCACGGTCGCGCTTGGGATCGCGCGCGGAAACGGTCGTGACGATGACATCGCGTCCGCACTGGCGCGTCAGCTCCGCTGCCTTGTCGCGCAGCACGCGCGCCACCGAGGCGCCAACCGTACCCAGACCCGCAATTCCAACACGCAACGCTTCAGCCATGCCCGGCGACGCCCCTCAAAAAATCTACTCGAATAAGATGTGCGGCGACTTTAGCGATGCGCGGCGAGCGGCACCACATTGTTCGGCTGCTTGGCGCTGGACGCCAGGAAGCGCTTGATGTTGCGCGCCGCCTGCCGGATCCGGTGCTCGTTCTCGACCAGCGCGATGCGGACATGATCGTCGCCATGCTCGCCAAAGCCGATGCCCGGCGCCACCGCCACGTCGGCGTGCTCGATCAGGAGCTTGGAAAACTCAAGCGAGCCGAGATGCTTGAACGGCTCCGGGATCGGCGCCCAGGCGAACATCGAGGCAGCCGGTGCCGGAATGGTCCAGCCGGCGCGGCTGAAGGCGTCGACCATGACGTCGCGGCGCTTCAAATAGACCTCGCGCACTTCGGCGATGTCGGCGCCGTCGCCATTCAGCGCATGCGCCGCCGCAACCTGGATCGGCGTGAAGGCGCCGTAGTCGAGATAGGACTTCACCCGCGTCAACGCCGAGATCAGCCGCTCATTGCCGACGGCAAAGCCCATGCGCCAGCCGGGCATGGAGAAGGTCTTCGACATCGAGGTGAACTCGACGCAGACATCGATGGCGCCCGGCACTTGCAGCACCGAAGGCGGCGGATTGCCGTCGAAATAGATCTCCGAATAGGCAAGGTCCGACAGGATGATGACGTCGTTCTTCTTGGCGAAGGCGACCACGTCCTTGTAGAAATCGAGCGAGGCGACCAGCGCCGTCGGGTTCGACGGATAGTTGAGGATCAATGCCAGTGGCTTCGGGATCGAATGACGGACACCGCGCTCGAGCGCCGGGATGAAGCCGTCATCCGGCTCGACCTGCAGCGAACGGATGACGCCGCCCGACATGATGAAGCCGAAAGCATGGATCGGATAGGTCGGGTTGGGGCACAGGATCACGTCGCCCGGCGCGGTGATCGCCTGCGCCATATTGGCGAAGCCTTCCTTCGAACCGAGCGTCGCCACCACCTGCGTGTCGGGATTGAGCTTCACGCCGAAACGGCGCTGATAATAGGCGGCCTGGGCGCGGCGCAGACCTGGGATGCCGCGCGAGGAGGAATAGCGATGCGTGCGCGGATCGCGCACCACTTCGCACAATTTGTCGACGATCGCCTTCGGCGTGGGCAGGTCCGGGTTGCCCATGCCAAGGTCGATAATGTCGGCGCCGCGCGAACGGGCGCTGGCCTTCAGCCGGTTGACCTGCTCGAACACGTAGGGCGGAAGCCGGCGGACCTTGTGAAATTCTTCCATGTCAGTTCCAGACGATTTAAGATTGGCTTTAGCACAGTTGGCTTGGCTAGGCGCCTTTGGCAAAGACCGCTTTCGGCGCGCGATATAGCCTTATTTGCAGGTAGGGTCGAGGGCGGGATCGCATTTGGCTTCGATCTGCTTCAGCGTGTCCTTGCCATGGTTCTTCGCCAGCGAATTCAGCGCCGCCGGGCTGGTGGACGGGGCACCGCCGCCGCCCTTGGCCACTTGCCCCTGCTGTTCGCCCTTCAACTGGGCAAGCTTGGCCTGCGTCTCCTCAGGGGTGAGTTGCTTTGCCGCCACCTGCGGTGGGATGTTGAGATTGGGATAAGAGCCGGTGTCCTGCGCGCCCTGGGTCAGGCCGACATTCATCCCGTTGCCGGTGTTGGCGCTCGTGCAGCCACTTGCCGCCAGCAGCCCTGGCGCCAGACATGCGATTGCAACCGCGATGCGGCAAAAGCGGCCTGCCCCCGAAAAAATGGTCTCGCCGGTGTTAATCGTCATATTGTTTTCCTGGCAGCCGGGGTACAGCGCATTGGACCCGGTCAGATGTCCCATGATAATATGTCAAGAAAACGCCTCGGGAGGAACCCCGCGAGCCATGTCCAAAACACCTGATTCGAGCAAAGCGGAAGATGATCAATCTTCGACCGTCGAGCAATATCTGGTGAAAGACCCGGAACGCTTCGCGTTGAACATGGCGCGTATGGTCGAACAGGCCGGCAAAGCCGCCTCCGCCTGGGCCGAGCCGCGCGAAAAGGGCGAGGTGCGCGATCATGTCGCCGAACCCGTGGTCGACATGGTAAAAACCTTTTCCAAGCTCAGCGAATATTGGCTGGCCGACCCGCAACGCGCGCTGGAAGCGCAGACGCGACTGTTCGCCGGCTACATGACGGTCTGGGGCAACGCCATCCAGAAGGTTAGCCCGAATGCCGAGGCGCCCGAAGATGCGGTCAAGCCCGAGCGCGGCGACAAGCGTTTTCAAGACCCCGAATGGGGTCGCAACGCTTTCTTCGATTTCCTCAAACAGGCCTATCTCGTCACCTCGCGCTGGGCGGCCGACCTGGTCGAGCACGCCGAAGGCCTCGACGACCACACCCGCCACAAGGCGAGCTTCTACGTCAAGCAGGTGTCCAATGCCATCTCGCCGTCGAACTTCATCCTGACCAATCCGGAGCTGTTTCGCGAAACCATCGCCTCGAATGGCGAAAACCTGGTGCGCGGCATGAAGATGCTGGCCGAAGACATCGCCGCCGGCAAGGGCGACCTGAAGCTGAGACAAGCTGACTATTCGCCCTTCGAGATCGGCAAGAACGTCGCGACATCTCCCGGCAAGGTGGTCGGCCGCAGCGATGTCGCCGAAATCATCCAGTACGATCCGACGACGGAGACGGTGCTCAAGCGCCCGCTGCTGATCTGCCCGCCCTGGATCAACAAGTTCTACATCCTCGATCTCAACCCGCAAAAGTCCTTCATCCGCTGGGCGATCGAGCAAGGCCATACCGTTTTCGTCATCTCCTGGATCAATCCCGACGAGCGGCACGGCGCCAAGGGCTGGGAAGCTTACATACGGGAAGGCCTGCAATACGGCCTCGACATGATCGAGAAGGCGACCGGCGAGAAAGAGGTCAACGCCATCGGCTATTGCGTCGGCGGCACGCTGCTGGCGGCCGCACTCGCACTGCTGGCACAGGAAGGCGACAACCGCATCAAATCGGCGACCTTCTTCACCACGCAGGTCGACTTCACCCATGCCGGCGACCTGAAAGTCTTCGTCGATGAGGACCAGGTGGCAGCGGTCGAGAAATCGATGAACGAAAAGGGCTACCTCGACGGCACCAAGATGGCGACCGCCTTCAACATGCTGCGCTCGGGCGACCTGATCTGGCCTTATGTCATCAACAATTACATGCGCGGCAAGGATCCCCTGCCCTTCGACCTGCTCTACTGGAACGCCGATTCCACCCGCATGGCGGCTGCAAACCACTCCTTCTACCTGCGCAACTGTTATCTCGAGAACAATCTGACTCGTGGCGTGATGGAACTCGCCGGCCGCACTGTGTCGCTGGCCGACGTCACCATCCCGGTTTACAACCTGGCGTCGAAGGAAGATCACATCGCGCCGGCCCTTTCGGTGTTTCTCGGCTCGCAATATTTCGGCGGCGACGTCGAGTTTGTGATGGCTGGTTCCGGCCACATTGCCGGTGTGGTCAACCCGCCGGCAGCCAAGAAATACCAGTACTGGACCGGCGGCAAACCGACAGGCGATTTTGGCCAGTGGCTCGCCTCGGCGGTGGAGCATCCCGGCTCCTGGTGGACGCACTGGCAGCACTGGATCGAAACCCAGGACGACACCCTCGTTCCGGCCCGCAAACCGGGCAAGCATATGAAAACCCTGGGTGATGCCCCCGGCACCTATGTGAAGGTGCGCGTGTAACGGCCGGCACCTTTTGCAGGTGCCTGTGTGTAACGGAATGTAATGTCTGGTGAGTTGACGGGCCGGCAAAACGGGGCGAAATGGTGTCGTCAACCTTCAAGAAGCCTCAATTGGCCTCCAACGAGCAAATAATTCAGAGGCTTGCAGAATTGACACAAGTCTCGTTTCCGGTTTGGGAACACAAGGTTATTGGATGTGAACGTTTCGACGCCGCACCAATAGCAGGCCGACCGGACGCCGAGGGGGAATTTAGTTTTGAAATCAGTAGGATCGCGTCTCGCGGGGAGAGAAGGTCGCACTATAGCGGCAGCGCTTTTCTCCGTGCTTCTGGCGTCCTGCACCTCCGCTGGCGACCCCACAATGTCCGCCGGCATGCCTGGCTACAACGCGACCGCTTCTGACATCGCCGCGGCTTCCGGCGCCAGCCCTGCGGCGCCGGGCGATTCGACCGTGCAGGTCACATCCACCGGGCCGCAGATGATGATGACGGCAGCGGGCGATGCGACACTGCCCGAGCAGGTCGCCTATGTGCCGGTGGCCAAGCCCGGCACCGGCTTCCCGGTCAATGTTCCCGCCGGCTCCGAAACCATTGTCGGCCAGACGCCGCAGTCGCTGCAGCAGTCAGCACAGACCGCGGCCGCAACGGACGCCGTGGCGCAGAAGATCGCCGCCGCCGATGCCGGCGTGACCGCACCGAAAGCGACGGCAGCGGCACCCGCGACCAACGAGGTCTACGTGACCGCCGCGCCCCAGCAGATCGACACGCCGAAGAAGGGCTTCCTGGCCTCACTGTTCAGCACCACGCCAACCTCGGCGGCACCTGCTCCGCTGGTCAACTCGCGCTCGGGCGAACAGCCTGCGGTTGCTTCCCAGAAGGCCGTCCCGGCAAAGCCGATCATCACGCTAGCGTCAGCCAATTCCGCCGACAAGCCCTTGCAGCTTGCCTCGCTTGGCAACGAGAGCAACCACATCACCGGCAGCGATGCCTTGCCCGGCGTGCGCCAGACGGCGCTGTTCGAGATCAAGCGCAAATCCGGCCTCGACGACGAAAGCGACGTCGACCTGAACGAGGACGAGGGTTCGGGCGGCGCCTATCAGGTGGCCTCCGCCGCCGGCCTCGCCCGGCTGGCGCCCAATGGCCTGTTGAAGCAAAACGAGAGCGTCGACGTCGCCTGCCTGAAGCCGTCGCTGGTGCGTGTGCTGAAGACCATCGAAGGCCATTACGGCCGCAAGATGATGGTCACATCAGGCTACCGCGACCCGGCCCGCAACCGCCGCGCCAACGGCGCCAAGAATTCGCTGCACATGTATTGCGCCGCCGCCGACATCCAGGTTCCCGGCGTCTCCAAATGGGAACTGGCGAGCTACATCCGAACCATGCCCGGCCGCGGCGGCGTCGGCACCTACTGCCATACCGAATCCGTTCACGTCGACGTCGGCCCCGAGCGCGACTGGAACTGGCGCTGCCGCCGGCGGGGTTAGCATCCCCATTCGGCAAACGGGCCGAGGGGCCGTTAGCAGCCTGCCGTTTTTCCCGATTAGCTATCAGCGACGTTCGAGATTAGCCGAGGCACCCGCGACTTCGTCATCCTATGGCGAAGCAAGGCGCGCAGCGACGCGGCGCAGACCATAGGATGACGACTGCGCGGGGCGTTCAGGCTAATCTCCAAAGATGTGCAATGACGCGAGGGCAGAAAACCTGGGCTGGCTCACCAAACTGGCCCTTTTCGCCCCTCTTGAAAAAAGTTTCCGCATCTGGCGGCTGATGGGTTGCCGGTTGGCAACAACGCAATTATAAGCCGCTTCGTCTGAGCGCGCCCATCGTCTAGCGGTTAGGACACCGCCCTTTCACGGCGGTAACAGGGGTTCGATTCCCCTTGGGCGTACCAGATCTTTCAGGAAAACAAGAAGCCTCGCGGCAGCCGCCGAACTAGCAGCGGCTGGAAGGGTGGCGCGGCGCATCGGTTGAAACGGCGAACAGCGGCTGCCGTGCCGAGGTTTCCCTCGGCGCCTGCTCGCGGCAATCTCCGGCCACTCACCCTTGGTCGTGCGCTACCTGCGGCCAGCGCTGTAACGCCGCGTGGCCACCCTCGGTCAGCGCGTAGACGCCGCGCTCGGCCCTGGCGAACCAGCCATAGACATTGTCCAATAGGATGCTGGCCGCGCGCGGCGAAATCGCTTTCAGATCGCGCGGGCGTTTCGGCCCGTCGGTCATGGCTGCGGCGCAGGCCAGCGCATCCTGCCGGTAGGCGGTCATGATCGGGGCGCGCGAGCCACCGCCGACCACCGGATCGCCGCGCCGGCGACGGTGTTCCTCCATCAGTCGGGAGCGGCGCTTCGGATCGCGACGCGGCGGCAGAGCCGCCGGGCTGAGCAGCAATTCGACCTCCCCCTTGCCGCTGACAGCCAGAAGCCCGAAGCCGAGCCGCCGGCACAGCGCGCGAAAACGGCGGTCGTGCTCGCGGCCTTTGCCACGCGCCGACATGCGCGCGGCCAGCCACACTTCGTCGCATGCCGCCGCGCGATCGACACCTTGCAGCACCAGTTCGAGGTTGAACTGCATTTTCAGTTCGCAGATGACCAGCACAGGCGGCTCGCCGTCGCGCACCGCCACGATATCGCAGTGGCCGACTTCGCCCTTCACCGTGAATTCCAGGCTCTCGAGAAACCGCTTCACCGGGATGTAGAGAGACGTTTCCTGCATCGCGCAGGCATAGCCGATTCGGATCGGGTCGGCACAGGGATCGCCGAGAGGCCGACGCCTTGCGCTAAACAGCGTCGATCCCACCATCTGCAAAAGCCATCCGTAAGGCAGGTTCTCCGGCGTGATGGTCCCGCCATAGCGCTCGACGATTTCCTTGGCGATGACCGACGTCGCCAGGGCCGAGCGCGACCAGTATTTCATCGCCTGTCTCGCGTTCAACAAGGCGCTCGCCGTGGCTGGGACGGCACGATCGACAGCGCAAGGCCCGAGATCGTCGACGCCAAGACCGGTCCACGGTTAGCCACAGTGAGCGCGTGTCGGTGCTCTGTTCGAAGCTAGAGGCGGGTGCGCGTCCGGCGCTGCCCTGGTGCGGCATCGTCCGCCTTGAAATGCATCTCGTCCTGGACCGCGGCAAAAAACCGGCGGACATCGTTGGCCGCCGAAGCCGCATCGCAGCCGGCCGCGACCGCCTTGTCGAGGAGTTCGCGCGCCGTGGCCTTCCAGAACGACGTGGCCGTGTCGCCGTGCAGTCTGCCCAGCCTTGCGGCGACCTCGCGCACCAGCACGGTCTGCCGATCTAGCGGGAAGGTACGCACATTGGCTGAAGACATGTTCTGCACCATGAAACCGACGCAACGAATCAGACGCTGCTCTATGGCTCATGCCTAGCTGTGAAGTCGGAAACGGAACCTTAACGCCGCGGAGTCCGCGCCGATTGGAACGAGTCGGTTGGCCGGCCTCCAGGCCAAGCAGAACTCTAGACCCTCAGGCCCCTCGCCTCGCCGGCGCGCTTGGCCGTAACCATCATGTCCCTGGCCAGCAGGCCACTGACCCGGCAAAACGCCATGAAGGCGCGCCATGCGTCCTCAGTCCTGACCACATCCACCGTGGCCCCGAAACAGGCATTGAACGCCGCTTCATAGACCTTGCCCTGTCGCTTCTTTGGCCAGTCATGCAGGATATCCAGCGCCTGTTCGACGCTGTATATTTCCTCTACCGGCAGCCCGGGCGCGGGCGCGATGCGCACCGGCACCTCGAATTGCAATCTGTCCATTCTATATCTCCCGAACTGGCGTCGACCACAGCAACGCCGTTCGTCGTCAAAAGTTGCTTTGGCTGCTTTTGCGCGAAAATGTGTCGTCAGTGCGATCTCGGCATTCGGAGGAGATCGCGCACCTGGATGTCATCTGAGCGGCCGCGCAAGCCAGGAATATCGCCAGTATCAGTCCATTGCCGGCAGTTCTTCCTTGAACCTTGCGGCTTGCAGTGCCAAATCTGAGGAAATTTTCTAACGGGCTGATATGCGCCGCCCGCTTACAGGCAAACGGACACTATGGTCACCTATCTCGACGCCGCCACGGCACCCCTCAGGAATACCGGCCAGATCCGCCTCTATGGCGAAGAAGGATTTGCCGGCATGCGCAGGGCCTGCGATCTCACCGCGCGCTGCCTCGATGAACTGGTGCCGATGGTCCAGCCGGGTGTCACCACCGAGACCATCGACCGTTTCGTCTTCGAATTCGGCATGGACCAAGGCGCGCTACCGGCGACGCTCAACTACCGCGGCTACACCAAATCGTCCTGCACCTCGATCAACCACGTCGTTTGCCACGGCATTCCAGACAACAAGCCGTTGAAGGATGGCGACATCGTCAACATCGATGTCACCTACATCCTCGACGGCTGGCACGGGGATTCCTCGCGCATGTATCCCGTCGGCACCATCAAGCGCGCCGCCGAACGCCTGCTCGAAGTCACCCACGAGTGCCTGATGCGCGGCATCGCGGCGGTCCGGCCCGGCGCCCGCACCGGCGCCATCGGCGCCGCCATCCAGACCTATGCCGAGGCAGAGCGCTGCTCGGTGGTGCGCGATTTCTGCGGCCACGGCGTTGGCCAGCTGTTCCACGACGCACCAAACATCCTGCACTATGGCACCGCCTCGGAAGGCGTCGAGATGCGGCCGGGCATGATCTTCACCATCGAGCCCATGATCAATCTTGGCCGGCCGCATGTGAAAGTGCTGTCGGACGGCTGGACGGCGGTGACGCGCGACCGCTCGCTGTCGGCGCAGTACGAACACACGATCGGCGTCACCGAAACTGGCTGCGAGATTTTCACCCTGTCGCCAAACAAGCTCGACCGCCCCGGCCTGCCGGCGGTCAGCTGAAAACAAGATCGCCTCAAGCCGCGGCTTTGAGGCGCCGTCGCCGAAAAAACTCGACCGCGCGCTGCTTACCGCTCTAATCTGCCGTCGAAGCCTTCGGGGAGTGTGGGGGGGTCGATGGGGAAGAGCGGTGACGACGAACGGGGGTTCTTCTCCGAGCGGTGGCTTGAACCGCCGGCGAAGGACAAGACGCCCAAGGACAAACTGACCGAGACGCCACACTATCACGGCCATCGCGACCGTTTGCGCGAGCGCTTCGTTGCCGGCGGCGCGGACGCCCTGCCCGACTACGAACTTCTCGAACTGCTGCTGTTTCGTCTGATCCCGCGCGTCGACACCAAGCCGATCGCCAAGGCGCTTTTGGCGCGCTTCGGCACTTTTGGCGAAGTGCTTGGCGCACCGGTGGCGCTGCTGCAGGAGGTGAAGGGCATAGGCCCCGCCGTGGCGGTCGACCTGAAGGTGATTGCCGCTGCCGCGCAGCGCATGGCGCGGACCGAGGTCCGCGACCGCGAGGTGCTGTCCAACTGGACGCAGCTTCTTGCGTACTGCCGCTCGGCGATGGCGTTCGAGAACCGCGAACATTTCCGCATCCTGTTCCTCGACAAGAAGAACGTGCTGATCGCCGACGAGGTACAGCAGGTCGGCACCGTGGACCACACGCCGGTCTATCCGCGCGAAGTGATCAAGCGCGCGCTCGAACTGTCGGCCAGCGCCGTCATCCTGGTGCATAATCACCCATCAGGTGATCCGACACCATCGCGTGCGGACATCGAAATGACCAAGCAGATCATCGACAGCGCCAAGCCGCTCGGCATCGCCGTCCACGACCACATCATCATCGGCAAGAAAGGCAACGCCTCGATGAAGGGCCTGCTGCTGATCTGAGCCTGATGGGCGCCGGTGCCGTCATCCCAAACGCCACCGCTCGCGAGCCAATCAGCAACATTCCGGCTTGGCTCAAACGCCCACGCTTGCGGTGTAGAAGTGATATTGCGACGGAAGCGCCCGCTTCGGCGACAATGTCGTAGACTCGCGAATACGAAGCAGCCAGTTCCCGTCAACCATTGCAGGAGATCTATTCAATGACGCTCGAATGCATAAATCCAAATGATCTGCCGATTCCGGAAATGTACTCCCAGGTCGTCGTTGCGACAGGAAGCAAGCTGGTGTTCGTCTCGGGCCAGCAGCCAGAAGACATACACGGCAAGCTCGTTGGCCATGGTGATTTCGCAGTCCAGGCGCGCCTGGCGTTCGGGAATCTCGGCCGAGCGCTTGCTGCCGCCGGCGCTCGGCCTGAGCAAGTCTGCAAGATGACGATCTACATCGTCGATTACAAACGCGACGAACACGTGCCGATCATCGAAGCGGCCCAGATCGAGCTGTTCGGCGATCACAAGCCAGCAAACGTGGTGGTCGGGATAGCTGTAATGTCTCCCGGCTACCTGATAGAGATCGATGCGATCGCGGTCATCGACCCGTAGGCCAAGCGAGGACGCGTCAAGTCGCCCAAACAAATCCCGGAACTCGCTGCGAGATTGCCACGACCTTGATCTCTCCATCCATCCACGATCACATCGTCATCGGCAGGAATTGCGATGTCTCGATGAAGAGCCTGCTGCTCACCTGATCAACGTCGGAAACAGGAAACACGCAATGCCCCAGCCCGGCGACGAACCATGGCCGTTCGACAAGCAACGCGCAGCCCTCCTGGTCATCGACATGCAAAGCGACTTCGTCGATGAGGGCGCCGTCATGGAAGTGGCCATGGCCCGCCATCGCATTCCGGCGATGCGGCAGGTGGTCGAGCTTTGCCGCGCGCAAGGCGTCCCGGTGATCTACACCCAGCATGTGCTCAGCGACCATTTCGATATCTCGCCGCTGGAAACCAGCTATCAGCCGAAGCTGAAAACCAAAGGCATGCGGGAAGGCAGCGCCGGCGCCGAAATCGTCGCCGCGCTTGCGCCCTTGCCTGGGGATGTCGTCATCAAGAAGCACCGCTACGATGCCTTCCACAACACGCAGCTCGAGACCGTGTTGCGCAACATCCGTGGCGCAGGCCGGGTCGACACGGTGATCATCATCGGCACCGTGACCAGCATCTGCTGCGAATCCACCGCGCGGAGCGCCTTGATGCGCGACTACAAGGTGGCTTTCATCAGCGACGCCAATGGCGGACTGGACGAGGCATCGCACAATGCAACCCTCGACATCATAGGCAAGGTGTTCGGGCGCGTGATGACGGTTGCCGAGCTTGGGAACCTGTTGCGGAGTTGAACCCCAGCGTCAGCTGGCGTGCGTCTCAAGCTCCGGCGCCGAGCCTGCCCTCAAGAAGGTCGCGCCGCTGCTGCAATTCGCCGGAGACGAATTTGGTGAAGGCGTGGACGCGCGCCGTGCGGCGCAAATCGTCGTGCACCAGCACCCACAGCGCCGAGCCGATCTCCTCGATCAGCCCTCCGACCCTTACAAGCCCGGGCAGGCTGTCGCCGAGATAACAGGGCAGCGCCGCAACCCCGATTCCGGCGCCCGCCGCATGCGACATCGTCACCAGGGAATCGGCGCGTATGGCGATCTCGACATCGGGCAGCGACGACCGCATCCAGCGGGCGACGCCGGTGTTGGCCAGGCTGTCGTCGGGCGCGATCCAGCGCAGCGCACCCAGTCTCGGCTCCGGGGGTAGCGTTTCGGCATAGGAACGTGTCGCGTAGGCGGCGAAGGCGACGCCCGAAATGCGCCGGCCGACCAGGATTTCCTGCGGTTGCGACACCGGCCTGATCGCCACGTCTGCATCCCTTTGCGTCAGGTTGGCGATGGAATTCTGCGTCATCGCCTCGACCCGTATGCCGGGATGGAGCTTATGAAACGCCGCCAGGATCGGCGGCAGCACCGATGCCATCAGCGTATCGGTGGTGGTGACCCGCAACCTGCCTTCGAACCTGAGATCCTGCCCCGACAGTTTGCGCGCCAGTTCATTGACCGTCTCGGCCATTGTGCGTGCCGCGCCCAGCAGTTCCTCGCCGCCCGCGCTGAGGGCATAGCCAGTCGGCAGCCGATCGAAAAGGCGGATACCCAGCCGCGCCTCGAAGGCGTTGACGCGCCGCAGCACAGTCGTGTGGTTCACGCCTAGGATCCGAGCCGCCGCCGCCAGCGAAGCGCCATCGGCGACGGCCAGCACCATGCGCAGATCTTCCCAGTCGATATCGCGTGAGCTGTGCATTCTTGCAGAAAGATAAAAGAAAGCGCTGCGCTCTGCGAGTCAAAATGACGCTTCGCTGTGCAAAAACGCAGAGCAAGCGGGCGAATCGGCATGTCGATCTGCGCATGCACGCACGCCATATGGAGTCCGACGACAAAAGAAACAGTCGCGGAGAAGAGCCATGACGCCGATAGAACTCTACACCTGCCAGACACCCAACGGGCACAAGGCCTCGATCATGCTGGAAGAGGTCGGCCTGCCCTACTCGGTCCGCTTGGTCGACATCGAAAGGGGCGACCAGACCAAGCCTGATTTCCTGGCGCTCAATCCCAACAACAAGATCCCGGTGATCGTCGACCGGGACGCCGGCCGCACGGTCTTCGAATCCGGCGCCATCCTACACTACCTGGCGCGACGGTCGGGCAAGCTTCAGCCGGTGGGCGCGCAGGAGGCGGACGATACGCTGACCTGGACCTTGTTCCAGGCGGCCCATGTCGGCCCGACGCTTGGCCAATTGTGGAATTACAAAATCTTCGCGCCGGAAAAAATCCCTTATGTGATCGAGCGTTTTGAGCGCGAAACCGGACGCGTCTTCCGAGTGCTCAATAGCCGGCTCAAGAACTATGAGCACATCGTCGGCAAAAGCTACGGCATCGCCGATGTGATGACATGGCCATGGATCAACGCGGCCGTCACCAGGCTCGGCCTCAGCCTCGATGACGCGCCAGACCTGGCGCGTTGGTATGCCGCCATAGGCCGACGCTCCGCAGTTGTCAGAGGCATTGCCGTTCCCGCCCTGCCCGAAGCATCGGCTGCCGCTTAGATCATGATGAGATTTGGTTGAAATCTCATCATGACCTAACCCTTTGTTGGAGCATGATCTTTTCCAAAAACCGGCACCCACTTTTTGGGATCATGCCCTAGCCGCCGCACCCCGCATTCAAGGAATACGATCGTGGAAATCCTCTTCGTCCCTCTGGCGCTTGTCGCCGGTGGCCTGCTTGCGGTGCAAGCCGGCGCCAATGCCCAACTTTCAAAGGCGGTCGGCTCACCCTTTGCCGCGACCACGCTTCAGCTCGCGGTCGGCGCCATCGTGCTGTTGTCGATCACGGCCCTCACCGGAACGACACCGGCTCTGCTTGCCGTTCGGCAAGCCGAATGGTGGCATGCGATCGGCGGCATGGCTTCGGCCTTCTACGTTGTTTCGACCATTCTTCTGTTCCCTCGCCTTGGCGCCGTCGTGTCCGTCGGGCTCTTCATCGCTGGGCAGATGCTTGCATCCTTCGCCCTCGACACGTTCGGCTGGCTCGGGATCCCCGAAGCCGGACTGCGAGCCGGGCCTGCCTTCGGCATGCTCGTCTTGCTTGCCGGGGCTGCCCTCATCGTTCTGGGACAGAAGGGCGCGGCCGACAATACCGCATCCTCAAGACCAGGGTGGATCGGACTGGCGCTGCTGGCAGGCGCCGTGCTTCCGGTGCAAGGCGCTGTAAACGCCTTGCTTCGGCACGACCTTGGCGGCGCGCCGTTTGCGGTCGGCACCATCTCGTTCCTGGTGGCGATGCTGGCCATGGCCGCGGTGCTTCTGATCGCGCTTGCCCTGACGAAGACGCCCCGCCCTCGCCTCGCCGGCTTGTCGTCGATGCCCTGGTGGGGCTGGCTCGGAGGTTTTGCCGGCGCCACCTATGTCACGACCGTGTTCACCGCCATCCCCGTCATCGGAGCGGCAGCTGCCGTCAGCCTGACGGTGGCCGGCCAGCAGGTCGCCGGCATCTTCGTCGACACCTTCGGCTGGTTCCGCCTGCCGCAGCGGCTTGTCTCCGGCATGCGGCTCGCCGGCGTCGTGCTGCTTTTGGCCGGCTGCATCATCATCAAGGCGCTTTGATCCCGCTGGAACAAGGCAAGCCGAATCAAACCAGCCCCTGCCCTCCCTGATTTTGGGGGGTCAGGTGTCGCTCCGGCGTCACCAACGAAGCAAGGTCCGGGCGCCGCAGAAGCAATTTTTCGCTCCTTCCACAACCGGCTCTAGAATTTCGATCGCAAATCACGCATGATGCACTTGGTATTTTCCCGGGACGGCTTCGCGCCCCCTGAAATACCGGGAGGAACGGGACATGCCCATAGTGGTTGTACTCGTTTTGATCGTCGTGGGCTCGGTGTTGTTCCACTTCCTGAGCCCATGGTGGTGGACTCCGATTGCCTCGAATTGGGACTATATCGACAACACCATCATCATCACCTTTTGGATTACCGGCGTCGTCTTCGCCGCAGTCGTCCTATTCATGGCCTATTGCGTTTTCCGCTTCCGTCACCGCGAAGGCAACCAGGCGGCCTACGAACCGGAGAACAAGCGGCTCGAATGGTGGCTGACGATCGTCACCGGAGTGGGTGTTACCGCCATGCTGGTTCCCGGCCTGTTTGTCTGGAGCCGGTTCGTCAACGTTCCAAGCGACGCAACCGTGGTCGAAGTCGTCGGCCAGCAATGGCAGTGGAGCTTCCGCTTGCCCGGCAAGGACGGCAAACTCGGCACATCCGACACCCGCGACGTCACCGCTGAAAATCCGCTGGGCGTGATCGCCAAGGATCCCAGCGGCCAGGACGACGTCGTGGTCGAAGCGGCCGACCTGCATCTGCCGGTCGGCAAGCCGGTCAAGATGCTGCTGCGCTCGATCGATGTGTTGCACGATTTCTACGTTCCGGAATTCCGCGCCAAGATGGACATGATACCGGGCTCGGTCACCTATTTCTGGTTCACCCCCACCAAGACCGGGACCTTCCAGGTTCTGTGCGCCGAACTGTGCGGCCAGGGGCACCCGATGATGCATGGCATCGTCATGGTCGATACCGAGCAGGACTATGTGGCCTGGCTCGACCAGCAGCAGACGTTCGCGCAGTTGTCGGCGCCGCAGCAGACGGGCTCGGTGGAACAGGCGCCGGGCAACGCGACGGCGTCAGCTCTAGAAGTTGCGGCAAAACTCGAAACTGTCGGGTCCCGCTGAAGGGCACGGAGGTGCTCCGCCTATGGTCGATATCACGCCTGCAGATGCCGTCCCGCCCGCCGAAGTCGCGGAAATGGAGCTTTACCATCCGCACAGCTGGTGGACGAAGTATGTCTTCTCGCAGGACGCCAAGGTCATCGCCATCCAGTATTCGGCGACCGCAACGGCCATCGGCCTGGTCGCGCTGGTGCTGTCCTGGCTGATGCGGCTGCAGCTCGGCTTCCCCGGCACGTTCGATTTCATCACCCCCGAGGCCTACTACCAGTTCATCACCATGCACGGCATGATCATGGTGATCTACCTGCTCACGGCACTCTTCCTCGGCGGCTTCGGCAACTACCTGATCCCGCTGATGGTCGGCGCCCGCGACATGGTCTTTCCCTATGTCAACATGCTGAGCTACTGGATCTACCTCCTTGCCGTGCTGGTGCTGGTGTCGAGCTTCTTTGCGCCCGGCGGACCGACCGGCGCCGGGTGGACGCTCTATCCGCCGCAAGCCATCATGACCGGCACACCTGGCGGCCAGGAATGGGGCATCATCCTGATGCTCGTCTCGCTGATCCTGTTCATCATCGGCTTCACCATGGGCGGTCTGAACTATGTCGTGACGGTGCTGCAGGCCCGCACGCGCGGCATGACGATGATGCGCCTGCCGCTGACCGTCTGGGGCATCTTCACCGCCACCGTCATGGCGCTGCTCGCCTTTCCGGCGCTGTTCGTCGCCTGCGTGATGATGCTGCTTGACCGCGCGCTTGGAACCTCCTTCTTCATGCCCGCGGTTGTCGAGATGGGGGAACAACTACAGCACAATGGCGGCAGCCCGATCCTGTTCCAGCATCTGTTCTGGTTCTTCGGCCACCCGGAAGTCTACATCGTGGCGCTGCCGGCCTTCGGCATCGTCTCCGATCTGATCAGCACGCATGCGCGCAAGAACATTTTTGGCTACCGGATGATGGTCTGGGCCATCGTTGGCATCGGCGCGCTGAGCTTCGTGGTCTGGGCGCACCACATGTATGTCAGCGGCATGCACCCCTATTTCGGCTTCTTCTTCGCCACCACGACACTGATCATCGCCATCCCGACGGCGATCAAGGTCTACAATTGGGTGCTGACGCTGTGGCGGGGCGACATCCATCTCACCATACCGATGCTGTTTGCCATGGCTTTCATCGTCACCTTCGTCAATGGCGGGTTGACCGGGCTGTTTCTCGGCAACGTCGTCGTCGACGTCCCGCTGTCGGACACGATGTTCGTCGTCGCCCACTTCCATATGGTCATGGGTGTTGCTCCGATCGTCGTCATCTTCGGCGCGATCTACCACTGGTACCCGAAGGTCACCGGCCGGATGCTGAACGAGACGCTCGGCCGGTTCCATTTCTGGGTCACATTTCTCGGCGCCTACCTGATCTTCTTTCCCATGCATTACATCGGCCTGATGGGCGTGCCGCGGCGCTATGCCGAACTGACCGACGTGACGGTCATGACGGAGTCGGCGCATCACCTGAACTCGTTCATCAGCATCATGGCGTTTATCGTCGGCTTCGCCCAGATCGTTTTCCTGTTCAATCTTATCTGGAGCATCCGCCATGGGCGCGAGGCCGGTGGCAATCCATGGCGGGCCACGACACTCGAATGGCAAACGCCGCAGACACCACCCGCGCATGGCAATTTCGGCAAGGATCTGCCGATCGTCTATCGCTGGGCCTATGACTACAGCGTGCCGGGCGCCAAGGAGGACTTCATTCCGCAAAACATGCCGGGCACGTTCGGCCCCTCCAGGGAGCCAGCATGAGCGTCATCCTGGTCTTCCTTCTCGTGATCGCCGGCTTTGCCGGCTGGTGGCTCTCGCATCAGCGGCTGATGGCGAAACCATGGCTCGAGCAAGGTGTGGCAGGAGATTTTGTCGCCTTCGACCGATCGAGCCTGCCGACCGCCAAGATCGGCCTCGGTGTCTTCCTCGCCGTGGTCGGCTGCCTGTTTGCGCTGTTCACCAGCGCCTACTTCATGCGTATGGCGCTGTCGGACTGGCAGCCGCTGCCCATCCCACGCCTGCTCTGGCTCAACACCGGCATGCTGGTGCTGAGCAGCATCGCGCTGCAATGCGCCTCGATCGCGGCGCGCAAGCGCCAGATGGACACGGTCAGGCTCGGCCTTGCCGCGGCTGGGCTCACCGCGATCGCCTTCCTCATCGGGCAGCTCATGGCATGGCGGGACCTGACCGCCGATGGCTATTTTCTGGCCTCCAATCCGGCCAACAGTTTTTTCTACCTGATAACCGGGATGCACGGCCTGCATATCGTGGGAGGGCTGGTGGGCCTGGGCAGGACAACCGCCGGCGCCTGGAACGGGGCACGGCCGGAACGGCTTCGCCTCAGCGTCGAATTATGCGCCATGTACTGGCATTTCCTGCTTTTCGTCTGGCTCGCCATCTTCGCTCTTTTAGCCGGCTGGGCCGCGACGTTCATCGATATTTGCCGGCAGTTGCTGACCTAGGAGGTCGAGGAGCATGGCAGAAACGACACTGACGCATACCGGCCAAACGGAGACGCGGCCCGCAGGCTGGCAAGGCATCGCCGCCGATTGGTCCTCGGATCAGCGCGCGTTCAAGAACGTGTCCTGGGGCAAGGCCATGATGTGGATCTTCCTGCTCAGCGACACCTTCATCTTCGGCTGCTTCCTGCTCTCCTACATGACCGCGCGCGTCTCCACACGTGTGCCGTGGCCCAATCCGAGCGAGGTCTTTGCGCTTCGCATCGGCGGTTCGGACATTCCACTGATCCTGATTGCCATCATGACCTTCGTGCTGATATCGAGCAGCGGAACGATGGCCATGGCGGTCAATTTTGGCTATCGCCGCGACCGCCGCAAAACCGCAATCCTCATGCTTCTGACGGCAGCGCTAGGAGCCACCTTCGTCGGCATGCAAGCCTTCGAATGGACCAAGTTGATCACCGAAGGGGTACGGCCGTGGGGCAATCCCTGGGGCGCGGCACAATTCGGCTCGACTTTCTTCATGATCACCGGCTTCCACGGCACGCATGTGACGATCGGGGTGATCTTCCTCATCATCGTGGCGCGAAAGGTCTGGCGTGGAGACTACGACGTCGGTCGTCCCGGCTTCTTCACCAGCCGCAGGGGTCGCTACGAGAACGTCGAAATCATGGGGCTCTACTGGCATTTCGTCGACCTGGTCTGGGTGTTCATTTTCGCATTCTTCTATCTTTGGTGAGAGGCTGACATGGCTGAAGCAACCGCAAACGGCCTCGGGCAACACGCGCTGCACTCTGATCATGCGCATGAAGGGCCATCGACCGGCGTCGCGGAGGTTCATCAGGAACATCCGATCAAGCTCTATCTGGTGGTCTGGGCATGGCTGTTCATCCTCAGCGCCTGCTCCTACATGGTCGATTATCTCGGCATCCACGGCTATCTCAGATGGTCTCTGATCCTGATCTTCATGATCCTCAAGGCCGGGCTGATCGTCGCCGTGTTCATGCACATGGCCTGGGAGCGGCTGGCGCTGACCTATGCGATCATCCTGCCGCCGCTTCTGATATTGGTGTTCGTGGCGATGATGCTCTTCGAAGCGGACTACACGCTTCTCACCCGGTTGTCCTTCTTCGGACCGGGGCCCTGACGCACAGTCTTCATCTCCGGTCAAAGACCGGAGATGAAGCTTCCCATCAGCTGATCTGCGGGGTCAGAGGCCGACCCGCGTCGGGGACGATGGCGGCTCCACAACCTTGCGGTAGACATGCCAGGTGGCGTGACCCAGGATCGGCAGCACGACCGCCAGCCCGGCAAACACCGGCAGCGAGCCTATGATCAGGGCGACGGCGACAATCAGTCCCCAGACAGCCATGGGGATCGGGTTCGCCAGCACCGCTCGCACCGACGTGTGGATGGCTTCGTAGGCGCCGACGTCGCGGTCGAGCAGCAATGGGAAGGCGACAACCGTCGTGCACAACACCACCGCGGCGAAGACGAAGCCGATGGCGTGCCCCAGGACAATCAGAGACCAGCCGCGTCCGGTGGCAAATATTTCATTGATGAAGCCCGAAATCGATGCAGGCGGAGCCGGGCCGAAGAGATATTCGTAGAACACCTGCGCCGCCAAAAGCCAGGCGATGAAGATTGCAACCAGCATGATCCCGACTGCGGCGATGGCTGGCAGGGCCGGAGAATTCCTGACCTCGAACGCGTGCGTCCAGGAGGTGTCGAGCCCGGCTTCTCGTCTGCGGCTGATCTCGTAAAGGCCGATCGCCGCGAATGGACCGATAAGCGCAAAGCCGGACACCAGCGGAAACAACATCGGCAACGCATTGGCACCCGAAGTCCAGGCAGCGAGCACCACGCCGACAAGCGGATAGATCAGGCAGAGAAAGACGATGTGCGACGGTTTGACCATAAAATCGTCAACACCGCGCTTGAGCGCATCGAAAAGATCGGAAACACTGATTTTTCGGATTTTGGTGTGTTCCAGCGTTTCGCTGGCGCCTGCAATCACGTGAAAACTTGTCATGCCCGTTCCTCCAGACCAGGTCCGGCAAGGTCGCGGTATCACGGTGCTGCCGTTCTGCATGACTGGCCACGCGAACCGCGACCTGCACCGCAATCAATATACTCCATTGACTGGAGCTTGTCGCCCGTTCTTACAAAAGGCTCCCGGAAGGCGAGGTTTCCGAACACAGCGTCATGCCGTCACCCTCCGGCTGACATGAACGCGCGTATCGCTATGGTGTCGGCAAGCAGCACGGCAAAGATCGCGAAAAGATAGAAGATCGAATAGGCAAACAGCGCCTTGGCCGGCTTCATCTCCTTGTCGAGGATGACCAGGGCGTTCCAGGCATGCCAGATGAAACCCGCGCCCAATGCAGCCGAAACAATCCCATAGACCCCGCTCGTAAATCCGAACGCCCAGGGCAGCACTCCGATCGGTGCCAGGAGCAGTGAATAGGCGAAGATCTGCCTTCTGGTCGAGGCCTGGCCGGCCACGTTCGGCATCATCGGGATGCCGGCAGCGGCATAGTCGCCGGCCTTGAACAGTGCGAGCGCCCAGAAATGCGGCGGCGTCCACAGGAAAATGATCAGGAACAGGATGAGGCTTTCAATGCCGATGGCGCCGGTGGCCGCCGCCCAGCCGATCATCGGAGGAAGGGCACCCGCCGCGCCGCCGATGACGATGTTCTGCGGTGTCGAGCGCTTCAGCCACATCGTATAGATGACGACGTAGAAAAAGATGGTGAAGGCCAGCAGTGACGCGGCAAGCCAGCCCACCAGCACGCCGAGCGTCATGACCGAAAGTGCGGAAAGCACCAGGCCGAAGCCGAGCGCTTCGCCGGCCGTGACGCGGCCCGACGGAACCGGCCGCTTTGACGTGCGCGACATCAGCGCGTCGATGTCGGCGTCGTACCACATGTTGAGCGCGCCGGCCGCTCCCGCTCCAACCGCAATCGCACCTATGGCGATCACGGCGATGACCGGGTTCATCGCGCCGGGCGCCACCATCAGACCGACGAAGGCGGTAAAGACGGCAAGGGCCATGACCCGAGGCTTCAAGAGCGCAAAGAAATCACTGGCCGTCGCTTCCGAGAGGCGGACGCCGGTATCCTTAAGGCTTTCCTTGACCGACATTTGAGACGACCATCGATGGAAACCGGGCAGCCTAGAGCAATTCCAGAAAGAGCGTATGCGGTTTTCCGTCCGGAATTGCGTAAGAACAAAGAGATCGAGCGGATCGCCGTTTCCGTGAGACGGTGAAACGCTCTGGCCGGCCGACGAGCCAGGTTACGGGGAAAATTGCTTCAGATAGGCGATGACGTTGGCGACGTCCTCGTCCTTCTTGAGACCGGGAAACGCCATCTTCGTCCCTTTGACCATTGCCTTGGGGTCGTGAAGATACGTCGTCAGTGTCGGTTCATCCCATTTGACGCCGGATGTGCCGGCCGCGATCATGGCTTCGGAATATTTGAAATCCGGATGCGTGCCGGCCGTCCGGCCGATAACGCCATGCAACGAAGGGCCTATCTTGTTGGTATCTTGGTCTGCGACGTGGCAGACCTTGCATTTGGTGAAGACCTTCTCGCCCGCCGCGGCGTCCTGTGCCCGCGATGGATTGGCGATGAAAGTTGCAACGGAAACGACGGCGAAAAACGCAACCAAGCGCATGGCATTCCTCCCTGATCGTCAAATTTGCCTGAGACGGTCTGCACATGCCGGTAGCACCAGCATGCGCCCTGCACGGCAGAATAGATTCTCCGCTCCTCCCCAGATGGAATTGCGGCACTTGTGTACCACAGAATCTGGCCGGTAGGTAGAACAGGTCGACCGTACAAAGGTTCAGGTGGGCTGCGGTGGCTCAAGGCACATCCGCCACAACGAAAAAGGCCGCCTCGAGGGCGGCCTTTTCTGATCTTGTCGTCAGGCGCTTATTCGGCGTCCTTGGCGGCCTTCTTTTTCGGGGCTGCCTTCTTCTTCGGCTCTTCCGCGTCGTCGGCCTTTTCAGCCTTGTCGGCCTTCTTGGCAGCGGCCTTCTTCGCCGGCTTGGCCTTGGCTGTATCGCCCTCTTCGTCGTCAGCCATCAGCTCTTCCTTGCTGACCTTGACGTCGGTGACCGAGATCTGGCTGAGCAGATGGTCGACGACCTTCTCCTCGAACATCGGCGCGCGCAGCGTGTTCAGGGCTTCCGGATTGCTGCGATAGAACTCGAAGGCTTCCTGCTGCTGGTTGGCCGGGTAGCGGCGCACCTGCTCGAACAGGCCGCGCTGCAGTTCCTCGTCGGAAACGGTGACGCCGGCCTTCTCGCCGATCTCGGCCAAAACCAGGCCGAGACGCACGCGGCGCTCGGCAAGCCGCAGATATTCGGCGCGTGCCTCTTCTTCCGTCGTCTCCTCGTCGGCGAAGGTACGGCCGGCGGCTTCGAGATCGCGGTTGACCTGGGTCCAGATGTTGTTGAACTCGGCATCGACGAGCTTCGACGGCGCCTCGAACGAATAGGCCGCGTCAAGCTGGTCAAGCAGCTGGCGCTTGACCTTCTGGCGGGTCATCGAACCGAACTGGTTCTCGATCTGGCCGCGCACCACGTCGCGCAGGCGCTCCAGCGATTCCAGGCCGAGGTTCTTGGCCATTTCGTCGTTGATTTCCAGCGCGCCGGGCTTGGACACTTCCTTGACGGTGACGTCGAAGGTGGCTTCCTTGCCGGCCAGATGCGCTGCCTGGTAGTTTTCCGGGAAAGTGACCGTGACCTGCTTCTCGTCGCCGGCCTTGGCGCCGATCAGTTGGTCCTCGAAGCCCGGAATGAATTCCTTGGACCCCAGAACCAGCGGCTGGTCGGTGCCGGCGCCGCCGGAAAAGGCCTCGCCGTCGATCTTGCCGACATAGTCGATCGAAACGCGATCGCCTTCGGCGGCCTTGCCGGTCTTCGGCTCGAAGCTTCGCGCCGATTCGGCAACGCGCTGGACCTGCTCGTCGATCTCGCTGTCCGGCACTTCGAATACCTGGCGCGTCACCTTGATGTCGGAGAAATCCTTGATCTCGATCGCCGGGATGACCTCGTAGTTGAGGCGGAATTCGAAGTCGGCGCCGCCGGCCAGGATCTTCTCGGCCTCTTTCTCGTCTTCCGTCATGATCACTTCAGGCTGCATGGCGGCCTTTTCGCCGCGCCCCGTGATGATCGAACGGGTCGAATCGTTGAGGATCTCGTTGACCACTTCGGCCATGAACGACTTGCCGTAGACCTTGCGCAAATGCTGCACAGGCACCTTGCCGGGACGGAAACCGTTGATGCGGACCTTGTTCCTGGCGTCGGACAGCCGCGCCATCAGCTTGGCTTCCATATCACCGGCCGGCACGGTGATCTTGATCTCGCGCTTGAGACCGGAGTTGAGCGTTTCGGTGACCTGCATCGTAAAACCTTTATCTTCACCAAAGAGGCTGCCACGGCGTCTTGCCGTTCACAGCCTGCCGGTACAATCTTGCCGGGAATGGCTTTTGGTACGGAACCTGGCGATTTGACCGAAATTACGGCTCAAATTGTTCCAAACTGCGTTCCAAGATGTGAATAAGTTCTTGTTTTTCCTACTTCTTATCACATTCTGCAGAAGCGGATCGGCACGTCCCGTCACATTTGACACGCCTTTTGTCACAGGCGAGGCCAATTTTCAACCATCTTCGCGTTGCAGCGAATGACCGCCCCAACGGCAGACATTTTCGCCCCGACATTGACAGAATGATGGCTACATGGGATTGCCGACAAATGCGGATGTGGCGGAACTGGTAGACGCCCTGGATTTAGGTTCCAGTGCCGAAAGGCGTGGGGGTTCGAGTCCCTTCATCCGCACCACCCTTCACTCTATCGGGCTTCGGGTGGCAGGCCACCTGAGAGCTTGTTAGAGCGAAAGGTGTCCTCCGAAGCCTTGGCGCAGCAGGACTGGCGGCGACGGCCTACACTTCAAACACCTTGCCGGTGAACCACTCGGCCAGCTTTGCCAGCTCCGGTCCCAGCACGCGGTCATCCTCGACCGGCGGCACGATCTTCCTGATATCCGCGACAAAATCCTGCAATGCCGGCGGCGCGGCGCGTTCAGTGACGTACAGGGCCTGCGAGGCGATCATGGCCAGCATCGCGATCGCCGCGTCGAGGCAGCGGCCGGCGGTCGCTTCCTTGGTCCAGGCGAAGAAAGCGGTCGTGGCGACGTCATCCTGGCCGGCGCCGGCCGATTCGGTGCCTGGAATGAAGGTGCGCTGCGCCGCCAGCTTGGCTTGTTCGAGATAACCGGTGATCGCCATCGGGACATAGCCGACATTGCCGTGGCCGTCGCTGTCGGCCCAATGCCGCCCGGTCATCAACAGGTCGGGCAGCAGCGACACCTTGCCGTTCAGCAGCTTTGAGGCGTGGCGGTCGCAGAGCAGGCAGAGATCGGCCCAGATCGCCGCCAGATCGTCGAGCGCCGGCGTCGCCATGGCATTGTGATAGCCGCCGGTCGAGATGCAGCGCCCCAGCGGGTGCGCCGCGTCGGGCGGGATATAGACTGGATTGTCCGAGATCGAGGCCAGCGATACGGTCGCCGCCTGCTCGGCGCCGGCCAGCGCCCGATGCGCATGGCCGAGCACACGTGGCACGATGCGGTAGCTGACCGGCGCCTGATAATTGCGCCGTCCATCCCCTGCGCCGACCAGAAACTGCCGCAACCCTTGCAAGGCGGCCGCTTCGTGTTCGTCGCCCCAGAGCCCGTCGAGCGCTGCATCATAATGCTCGAGCGGCGCACGAAACGCTTCGATCGACAGCGCGAACACCTTGTGCGCCATGGCGAGGCGACGACGCGCGGCAAGTGCTGCGTCCGCCACCAGTGCCGCCGCGCAGGGCGAGCCGTTGATCAGCGAACCGCGCTCCTTCACCTCAAGCTCAAGGCTGGCGGTAAGCGCAGCAAACAGCGGATAGAGCGCCAGGATCTCGCCGGCGCCACCCTGCCCTTGCGACGGCACCACCGGCATCGGGCCGCCGTCGAGCATCGCCGCGACCGCCCGTGCGATGCGCGGCGTGGTCGCGGCATTGCCTTCGATAAAGTTGGTCAGCCGCGCCAACACGATCGCCCTTACGACGCGCTCAGGCAATGGCTCACCGAACGATGTGGCGGCAGCAAAAGCCTTGATGCGCGCATGGCGGTCGCGCTCGTCAAGTTCGAGCTTGCGGCTTGCCAGCTCGCCCATCGCGGTGGTGACGCCGTAGATGACCGGCGGCGGATCGGACTCAATGAGTTTCAGGAACGAGGCGCGGCATTCGGCAATGCGTTGCAAGGCCTTGTCGCCGATTTCGACCGTGTCGTTTCTCCAGGCGACGCGCAAAACGGCATCGAGATTGATATCTTCGCGCGTCGTCACCGTAATCGGCATTGTCTTCGCCCGTCTGGTTTGCATGAGGGCGAAGCGATCGATCGTTGCCGAAATCCATGCCCTGGGTAATGTCTTCTAGTAGAGCGGTTCCTCAAACAATGTCTTGTCGCCGTCCATCAGCGCCTTGATCTGTGCCTGGCCACTGGCGGCGAGCGCGATGCGCACGCCGAATGGCCGCACCCGCATGTCGTTCTGGATCGCCATGCCCTGGCCCTCAGGTAGGTAGAAGCGGTCGATGCCGTATTGCGGTGCGATCGTGGATTCAGGATCAAGCGTCCAGCCCGGCGCGACCTGGCCGACAATATCGGCTTCGTCGGCGGTCGCCGGCGTCGGAGCCTTGCCGAACCAGGCCGTGGTCGCATGCCAATAGCCGTCGGCACCCGGCTTCAGCCGGACCACGATCGGCGTGTTCTCGCTCACGAGCTGGCCGGCCGGGATGTTGGCGATCAGCTTCACCGGCAAGCGCGATATTTCATAGCCGAGGATAATATAGTCGCCGCGCAGCAGATCGCGCGGATCGACCGGCTCGACTTTCAGCAAGACCTCCTTGCCGTTGCGCAGGATCGCCGCGCGGCCGGCGATGATCCAGCTCAGGAAGCCGATCTGGACGAGCGCCAGGACCAGCGCCGAGATGACAAGTTTCTTTCCCGACATCATGCTGCCGCTCCTTCCGGGGCCTTCATGCGTTTTTCCACACGGATGATGACGAGAGCCAGGATGCCGAACAGCACTGCGGCAGCCAGGAAGAAGCCGGCCGTGCCGAGCATCGTCTGCAAGGTCACGACATAGATAATGGCGAGCTCGAAGGCAAAGCCGGCATAGGCAACCCAGCGCAGCCCCCTGCTCTCGCGCCCGCCCAGCATGATCGCCGCGGCAATGCCGGCCAGTGCGATGACCGACGCAATGGCAAAGCCGTTGCTGAAGGCGTTGTCATCGCCCAGTTCGATCTGCATCATCGCCAGCCCGGTGAGAAAGCCGATCAAGGCGTGCAAAGGCAACCGCCCGCCGAGCTGCAAGATCCGGTCGGCCGGCCCAGCGGCGAAGATCGAAACCGCAAACAGCAGCGCCGACACCACGACGAGAGGAATAGCCAGGGCGAGCGTGTTCTGGTCCAGGCCGCGCACCGCGATATAGAAAATGACCGAGAGAATGATCAGGTGGCGTGCCGGCTGGCTGCGCGTCCACAACGAGACGACAAAAAGCACCGGCGCCATGATAACGAAGAAATCCGGAAATACGGGGCGGTCATAAAAGTCGAACGCGCGCACGAACAGCCAGGCAACGGATATGCCGACGGCAGCGACCGTCAGCGGGTTCGAGCGCAACGCCACCGCGGCTAATGCCGTGCCGATGCCCCAGGTGACGATGGCCGAGGCTTCGTCACCCGTGAGATGGTACATCTGGCCGATCAGCGCGATCGATCCGCCGAAGGCCGCGGCGGCCACGATCCACAGCGCCTCGCCGATCGCCGCATGGTCGCGCATCTTCAACACCGCGCCGCCGACATAGCCGGCGAGAATGACGGCAAACAGCGCCGCGACCCGCACCAGCCGCGGGATCGCGTCCCAGTTGGCGGCGACGAAGAGCAGGATCGCGGCGCCGAACAGCAGCGCTGCCATCATGGCCAATATAGTGCCGAAGCTCAGCGATTTGCGCTCGTTTGCGTCGATGTCGCGCTTAAGCGCATCGGCCGTCTTCGCGTCGATCAGGCCAGCCTGCAGCCACCGCCCGATATCGGCCCTCGCCCGTGACGAATAACTCGCCATGCCGCTTCTCCCCCAGCTTGGTCTTTCTGACAGCCGATCCGCTCAAATCGTTGACGCAACGTCATTTTCCGATTCGGGTTTCTTCATGACGAAGCCGTGAACGCGCGTTAATGTTGCATTGCACAATTTGCATTGCTGCCATGCGCCAACAGCACTTTTAAATCGATATAACCCAGCCTATTTACTGTTCGTACACAAACGGAATGATCCGAAGAAAGACGAAACGAGCACTACCATGAACCTGATCCGCAACTACCGCAACTGGCGCCGCTACCGGGACACCGTCTCCGAGCTGAGCCGCCTGTCGAACCGTGAACTGACCGACCTCGGCATCAGCCGCAGCGACATCCACTACGTCGCCCGCAAGGCGGTCTAATCCTCTTCGGATCGCAAATGGTCCGAACCAGTTTTGAAAAAGAGAACGACAATGAACCTGATCCGCAACTATCGTAACTGGCGCGTTTACCGCGACACCGTTACCGAGCTGGGTCGCCTTTCGAACCGTCAGCTCCATGATCTCGGCATCGTCCGCGACGAGATCAAGATCATCGCCCGCAGGGCGACGATCTAACCAGAATTTCGCCAGGGTCGACCTCCTCCCCGACCCTGACGGATACGGTCAGCCTTCACCTCCTCCCGAGGGTTGACCACCAAAACGGCGCCCGCCGCACCTCCTCCCGCGGCGGGCGCTGTTTCCAAACCGAACGCAGTTCGTCTCCAAAGTGAACGCAGTTCGCCTTCCAGGGATTTCGCCTCCCTCGATCCGGCGAAAAGAATTTCGTCAAAGCCGACCTCCTCCCCGGCGATGACGAATACGGCCGATCCCCACCTCCTCCCGAGGATCGGCCCCAAAAACGACACCCGCCGCACCTCCTCCCGCGGCGGGTGTTGTTGTTTTTGGGCAGGCTTTTCAATTGCGCATGCAGTCGATCGAGGCGCTTTACGCCGCCATCAGAGCGTCGCCGCGGACATAAGAAAGTCGAGCTCCGTCGTTGCACGACAATGACCCACGCTCGCACCGGCCAATTGCAAACGGCGCGCCAAGCGATTATTCCGGCGCTCATGAGCAAAAATCCTATCCACATCGTCGGCGGCGGCCTCGCCGGCTCCGAAGCCGCATGGCAGGCAGCACAAGCCGGCGTTCCCGTCATTTTGCATGAGATGCGCCCGGTGCGCGGCACCGATGCGCACAAGACCGATGGGCTGGCCGAACTCGTCTGTTCCAATTCCTTCCGCTCCGACGATGCCGAGAACAATGCCGTCGGCCTGCTGCATGCCGAAATGCGACTGGCCGGCTCGCTGATCATGAGCGCCGGCGACGCCAATCAGGTGCCGGCCGGCGGCGCGCTGGCCGTCGATCGCGACGGCTTCTCCGACGCGGTGACGAAAAGGCTCGAAACGCACCCGCTGATCACCATCGAGCGGGAGGAAGTGCCGGGCTTGCCGCCGGCGGAATGGGACCAGGCGATCATCGCCACCGGCCCGTTGACCGCGCCGTCGCTCGCCCAGTCGATCGCCGAGGCAACCGGCGCCGACGCGCTGGCCTTCTTCGACGCCATCGCCCCGATCATCCATTTCGACACGATCGACATGGACACCTGCTGGTTCCAGTCGCGCTACGACAAGGTTGGGCCCGGCGGCACCGGCAAGGACTACATCAATTGCCCGATGGACAAGGACCAGTATCTCGCCTTCGTACAGGCGCTGGTCGACGGCCAGAAGACCGAATTCAAGCAGTGGGAAGGCACGCCCTATTTCGACGGCTGCCTGCCGATCGAAATCATGGCCGAGCGCGGCGTCGAGACGCTGCGCTACGGGCCGATGAAGCCGATGGGGCTGACCAATGCCCACAATCCGACGGTAAAAGCCTATGCCGTGGTGCAGCTGCGCCAGGACAATGCGCTGGGAACGCTCTACAACATGGTCGGTTTCCAGACCAAGCTGAAGCATGCCGAGCAGGTGCGCGTCTTCCGCACCATTCCGGGCCTGGAAAACGCCGAGTTCGCCCGTCTCGGCGGCCTGCACCGCAACACCTACATCAATTCGCCGACCTTGCTCGACGCCTCGCTGCAGCTGAAGTCGCGGCCGGGCCTGCGCTTTGCCGGCCAGATCACCGGCTGCGAGGGCTATGTCGAGAGCGCGGCGATCGGCCTGCTCGCCGGCCGCTTCGCCGCCGCCGAGCGGCTCGGCCACGCGCCATCGCTGCCACCGCTCACCACCGCCTTCGGCGCCTTGCTCAACCACATCACCGGCGGCCACATCGTTTCCGACGACGAGCCGGGCAAACGCTCGTTCCAGCCGATGAACGTCAATTTCGGCCTGTTCCCGCCGGTGGAAGCACCGAAGACCGAAGGCAAACGCCTGCGCGGCAAGGACAAGACGGTGGCCAAGCGCCACGCGATCACCTCACGCGCGCGGGCAGATTGTCGGGAGTGGCTAGGGCTGCCGGCGCAAACATCGGAAGCTGCTGAATAGCCAAGTCTCAGAGTCCTAACGCGATTGACGTTTACGTCAACTCGCTGGCCAACCCCGCGTTGCGCGCCTGAGCAACAGCCAATGCCGGCGCAGAGCCGAAAGCCGGGCTGCGCCACCAAGCGGCGAGCGGCCATTGGCCATCTTGCCGAGATAGGCGCTGGTCAGCGCCAGCGGCAGGAACGCCGGACGCAGCGTTTCCGGAAGTGCGGACGCCCCTTGCTCGAAAGCGCGGAGATGCTCCTGCGCCAATGCAATCATCGCAGCCACCGCGCGCTGAGCGCCGGGGCCGCCGTCGCCGCTTACGAACTCCTCCGGCGACGAGCCGGCCGCTGCAAGGATATCCGCCGGCACGAAGCATTGCCCGCGTCGGCGATGCAGCGGCAACAGCAGCAACAGGCCGGTCATCGCCTGGGCGCAGCCGGCCCTGCCCGCCAGTTCGGCAAAGCGCGGCGCCTGATTGGGATCGAGCACCATCGCCGCCAGCTGGATCAGCGCGGCCGCCGTCTCGCCGCAATAGCCCTCGAGATCGGTGCGCGACGGCATCGGATCGTCATAGAGGTCGAAGATGCGGGCCTCGAGCATGTTGTCGAAGGCAGTTTTGGGCAGGCCATGGGCAGAAATCGTCGCCTTCAGCGCATCGGCGAGCGGGTTGCCTGTGGCTGCGGCTTCAGCAGCGATGACATCGCGCCACCATTGCAGCCTCACTTCGCCCGGCAATGCCTCGTGGATGCGGTCGCGGACAGACGCGATCTCGGCATTGAAGGCGTAAAGCGAAAACAGCGCCGCGCGCTTGTCGGCCGGTGCATAGAGTGCGCTGACATAGCGGTCATGGTCGCCGGCGCGCACCGCCTCCATGACGATGTCAGCTGTATCGGTCACGTCAGTCGACGGCGATGAGCGCCGCGGCCACGGCGCGGTCTTCGGCAAGCAGCACATTGTAGGTCCGCACCGCTGCCCCCGTCGACATCGGGTCGGAGCCAATGCCAGCCGCCTTCAGCGCCGCCCGAAGTGCTGCCGGCAAGGGCCGCAAATCCTTGCCTGTGCCGACCAGCAGGATCTCGACCTTGTCGGCCTCGGCCAGCAGCAGGTCAAAGTCCGCCGCCGTCAGGGCCAGCGGATCGGCCGGCTCCCAGCCATGGATGCCGGAGGGCAGGCAAAGAAGCGAGCCGCGATGCGACATGTCGGCGAAGCGGAAGCCGCCATTGCCGTAGGCTTCGATCGGCGCCCGTCCGGGGAAATGCGCCTCGCGTATGACGATGCCTTTTGCCACCAGCGCAGCCGTCAGGTCGCCATGGCCTTGCCGCCACCAACCGGCTTCTCCTCATCGGCGCTCGCTCCCTGCGGCCTGAGCCTGAACAGGATCAGCAAGGGCGCTGCGATGAAGATCGACGAATAGGTGCCGAAGACGACGCCGAACAGCATCGCCATGGTGAACGAGCGGATCACCTCGCCGCCGAACAACACCAGCGCCAGCAGCGCCAGGATGGTCGTCACCGAAGTCAGCGTCGTTCTCGAAAGCGTCTCGTTGATGGCGTTGTTCAACAATTGCGGCAGCGGCATTCGTTTGTATTTTCGCAAATCTTCTCGAACACGGTCATAGACGACGATCGTGTCGTTGAGCGAATAGCCGATAATGGTCAGGATCGCAGCCAGCGAAGACTGGTTGAATTCGAGCCCGGTGATGACGAAGAAGCCCAGCGTCATCACCACATCGTGCACCGTCGCCACGATCGCGCCGACCGCGAACTGCCATTCGAAGCGGAACCAGACATAGACCAGGATGCCGATCAGCGCGATGATCATGGCGATCGTGCCTTGCTTGGCCAACTCGCCCGAAACGGTGGGACCCACCACCTCGACGCGGCGAAAATCGTAATTGTCCTGGAGCTCGCCGCGCACCTTGTCGATGACGGTCTGCTCGGCGTTCTCGCCGCCATCCTGGGTGCCGACGCGGATCAGCACGTCGTTCGGCGCGCCGAATTGCTGGACCTGCACTTCACCGATGTTTAGCTCCGACAGCCGGCTTCTGATATCGCCAATATCGGCGTCGCCTTGCTTGGACTGCACCTCGATGATCGAGCCGCCCTTGAAGTCGATGCCGTAATTGATGTCGACGGTCATGAACAGCACGACCGAGAGGACAGACAGCAGGCTGGACAGTGCGAAGGTCCAGCGGCGGATGCCCATGAACGGGATTTTCGTGCCGGCCGGAACGAAGGTCACCGGCGCACGCGGCAATTCCTTCGGACGCGCGCGGCGCAGCCAGATCGACACCAGCAGACGGGTGAAGGTGAAGGCGGTGAACACCGTGGTCAGGATGCCGATGGCATAGGTGATGGCGAAGCCCTTCACCGGTCCGGTGCCGAGATAGAACAGCACGACCGTGGCAATCAGCGACGTCACGTTGGAATCCACGATGGTCGCCAACGCCTTGGTGAAGCCGGTGTCGATCGACTGGATGACCGAACGGCCGGCCCGTCGCTCCTCGCGGATGCGCTCATAGATCAGCACGTTGGAATCGACCGCCATGCCGATGGTCAGCACGATACCGGCAATGCCGGGCAAGGTCAGCGTCGCGCCAAGCAGCGACAAAACCCCGACGATCATCGCCACGTGCACGGCGAGCGCAATGTTGGCGAGGAAGCCGAGAAGTCCGTACGCGACGAACATGAAGGCGACGACGAGAATGGAGCCGATGATGCCGGCGACCTTGCCGGCATGGATCGAATCCTGGCCGAGGCCTGGGCCGACGGTGCGTTCTTCGATCACGGTCAGCTTTGCCGGCAGCGCGCCGGCGCGCAGCAGCACGGCGAGGTCGTTGGCGCTTTCGGCGGTGAAATTGCCTGAAATCTGGCCGCTGCCGCCGAGGATCGGTTCGCGGATCACCGGCGCCGAAATCACCTGATTGTCGAGGATGATGGCGAACGGCTTGCCGACATTCTGCTGGGTCGCCTGGCCGAACCGTGTCGCACCGCGCGAGTTGAAGACGAACGAAACCACCGGCTCGTTGTTTCGGGAATCATAGGTTGCCGTCGCCTTGGCAAGATCTTCGCCGGACACGATGACGCGATTTTCCACCAGATACGGAACCGGCGGATCGTCCTGCGAATAAAGCACCGAGGAGCCTGCCGGCGGGCGGCCGTTGAGCGCATCCTGCACCGACATCGAGGTATCGACCATCTGGAAGGTCATCTTGGCGGTCTGGCCGATGATCTCCTTCAGCCTTTGCGGATCCTGCAGGCCCGGCACCTGGACGAGTACACGGTCGTCGCCCTGCCGCTGCACGATCGGCTCGGTGGTGCCGAGTTCGTTGACGCGACGCTCGACGACTTCGATCGACTGCGCCAATGCGGCCGAGGTGCGGTATTTGATGCCGGCGTCGGTGACGGTGAATTTGAGCAGCCCGGCTTCGGAATCATCCAGGGACATCTCCTGGATGGAGCCACCGGTGAACAGGCCGGCGGCGACCGGATCGGTCAGCGGCTTAAGCGCCGCCTTGGCGGCATCGATCTGGGTTGGATCGGTGATGCGCACTTGTACGGTCCTGCCGGTGCCGCCAAGGCCGGTATAGCCCACCTTGGCATCGCGCAGCAGCGTGCGGATCTCGTCGCGCGTCGTTTCCAGCTGCGCCTTGACCAGGTCGTTCTGGTCCATCTGCAAGAGGATGTGCGAACCGCCCTGCAGATCGAGACCAAGCGTCATCTGCCGCTTCGGCACCCAGTTGGGCAATTGCGCCAATGTGCTGGCCGGGAAGAGATTTGGCGCGGCAAGGATGAATGTGACGGCCACGGCGATCCAGATCAGGATCATCTTCAGGCGCGAAAAATACAGCATATGGCGTTGTCCGTCAGGGCGTACTGGCGGATCGTTCCGCCGACAATTCGGTTATTTCTTGGCGTTCTTATTTGCCACCGGCTCGCCCTTAACCCGCACTTCGCCGATTGTCGAGCGCGCTGAGGTCAATTTGGCGCTGCCGCCGGCAGCGGTTTCGGCGTCAATCGCCTCTGTCGGTTCCATTCTAATTCTGATCACCGCCGGGCGCTATCGTGCGCTACTCGACTATTTTCAATTGTGCAGGCATCGGTCCGGAACGCAAAAGCAAGGCCAGATCATCGGCGTTCTCCTTTGTAAGGTTGCCCGATATCTGGCCGCGGCCGTTAAGAATTGGCTCGCGGACGACTGGCACCGAAAGCACTTGGTTGTCGAGGATCATCGCAAATAGCTTGCCGACATTCTGCGAGGTCGCCTGCGCAACGCGTGCCGTTGCCCTGGAATCGAAGGTGAACGAAACCGCCGGCTCATTTGTGACGGAGTTGGGAGTCGCCTGAGCATTGACAATGTCGTCACTGGAAACGATCGTTCGGCTCTCAACCAGATAGGGAACCGGTGGATCGTCCTTCGAATAAACCACCACCGAGCCAGCGGGCGTCCGGCCATTGATCGCATCAGCGACCGGCATCGACTCATCAACCCACTGAAAAGTCAGCATTCCGGTTCGGGTGAGAATTCTCCTCAGCCTTTGCAAATCCGCAACGCCCGAGGTCCGGACCAGCATACCGTCTTCGCCCTCTGGCCGCACTACTGGGTCGGCTACACCAAGATCACGCAGGCGATTCTTAATGACCACGATCGACTGCGCAAGCGCGATCGACATCCGATACTTGATACCTGTGTCTGTTACCGTGAACTTGAGCAACGCTGCTCCGGTATCATCCAGGATCACTTCCTGGACCGGACCAGCGCTGCCAAGGACAGGATCAGTCACCGCCTCCAATGCCATCTTGGCCGCGCCGACCTGAGCGGCGTCGGTGATATGCACCTGAACGGCCCGACCCGACTTAGCAAGACCAGTATAGCCGATCCTTGCATCGCGCAGCAGCGTCCTGATTTCGTCACGCGTCGCCTCCAACCGGCGATCGATCACATCGGTCGCGTCCAATCGAAGCAGCACGTCCGCGCCGGCAGCGTGAAGACTGGGCGCGTCGACGAGCATTGTGGCCATAGCAAGCCAGATCAGGATCATTTTCAGGCGCGAAAAATGGACCATACGCCGTCTTTTGTCAGAGCTCTGCCCGCGGATCGCTCCGCTTGGGAAACTGGCTTACTTCTTGGCGTTCTGGTTGGCCACCGGCTCGCCCTTGACCCGAACATCGGCGATCGTCGAGCGCAGCGCCGTCACCTTGGTGCCGCCGCCAAGGTCGATCTCAAGCTCATTGTCGTCGATCACCTTGGTCACCTTGCCGACGAAGCCGCCGCCGGTGATGACCGTGTCGCCACGGCGCACGGCCGAGATCATCTCCTGGCGCTTCTTCAACTGGGCGCGCTGCGGCCGGATGATGAGGAAATACATGATCACGAAGATCAGAACGAACGGGAGTATCATGCCGATATCCCCGAACGGACCAAGCGGAGTTCCGGTAGCTTGGGCGTATGCCGGTGTGACGAACATCAAGAACTCCTGGTTACGAAGAAGGCCGTAGGGCGGCCTCGCCAAATTTGGCCGGAATATAGTGGGTAAAGTTACCAATGCAACTGCGCGGCCGGGCTTTCAGCTGCTTTTCCGGCCGGTTGACCCGTGTTAGAGCATGCTCCCGGAATACGGGCGTGGTTTTCGCAAAAGATCATGCCCAAACAAAAGCTTGGAACCAGTTTCTATCTCGCCCGGATCAAGACGATTTCGGCCCCTACGCACGTTCGTGCGGAAACATAAAAGACGACACATGACCGACAGCACCATCGAGGCCCTGAACCAAAAGCTCGACCGCCTGATCGAGGCGGTCACCCGCCTCGCCCCGCCGCCGGTGCCGCAAACCGATCTTGCGGTTGCCGATTGCTTCGTCTGGCAGGCCGACCCCGGCTATCTCGAGCCGGTGCGCAAGGTCAACCGCGTCGACATCGGCCTGATCCGCGGCGTCGACCGCGTGCGCGACATTCTGGTCGAAAACACGGAACGCTTCGCCGCCGGCCATGCCGCCAACAATGTGTTGTTGTGGGGTGCGCGCGGCATGGGCAAATCCTCGCTGGTCAAGGCCGTGCATGCGCAGATCAACGCCCAGGCCAAATCCGACCTGCCGCTCAAGCTGATCGAGATCCATCGCGAGGATATCGACACGCTGCCCAGGTTGATGGGCCTGCTGAAGGCGGCGCCGTTTCGCTTCATCCTGTTTTGCGACGACCTCTCCTTCGACCATGACGACACCTCCTACAAGTCGCTGAAGGCAGCCCTTGAAGGCGGCGTCGAGGGCCGCCCGGCCAATGTCATCTTCTACGCCACGTCGAACCGCCGGCACCTGTTGCCGCGCGACATGATCGACAATGAGCGCTCGACCGCCATCAACCCGTCCGAGGCGGTCGAGGAAAAGGTTTCGCTGTCCGACCGTTTCGGCCTGTGGCTCGGCTTCCACAAATGTTCGCAGGACGAATATCTCGACATGGTCAACAGCTATGCCAGCCATCACGGGCTCACTATCGACCCGGAGCAGCTGCGCGCCGAGGCGCTGGAATGGGCAACGACGCGCGGCAGCCGCTCGGGCCGCGTCGCCTGGCAGTTCACCCAGGATCTGGCCGGCCGGCTCGGCAAGCCGCTGAACGACTGATTGATTTGCGTCAGGTCACTGAAAAAGCCCGCCCCTTGCGGAGCGGGCTGAGCCGGCGGGCCGGACTGGAGGTCAGACGGCCTGCAAAACGTTTATTGTTCTATTCGAGATAGCCAGAGGGGTCGACCGGGGCCGAGTTCTTGCGCACTTCGAAGTGCAGTTTCGGCGAGTCGGTGGTGCCGCTCATCCCCGACAGCGCGATTTCCTGGCCGCGCTTGACCTTCTGGCCGCGCTGCACTTCGATCGACCTGGCGTGACCATAGACGGTGACCAGCCCGTTTTCGTGGCGCACCAGAACCGTATTGCCGAATTCCTTGAGGCCGTCGCCGGCATAGATGACCACGCCGTTTTCGGCCGCCTTGACCGGCGTCCCCTCAGGCACGGCGATGTCGACACCATCCTTGCCGCCACCAAAATTGGAGATGACGCGGCCACGCACCGGCCAACGCATCTTGCCGATGCCGGTGGCATCAGGCGCGACAGCATCGTCGTCCTCGGCCTGCTGGATGACCTTGGCGTCCTTCTTCGGCGGCGTGTAGGTAGCGAGCGTCTCCGTCGGCTTTGCCGCAGGCTGGGTTGCGGCCGTCGTCACCGGATCAACTTTGGCCGGCTTGGCGCTTGCAACCGTTGCGGTGCCACCGGCGGGAACCTTCAGCGTCTGGCCGATCTTGAGCAGGCCGTCTTGCATGCCGTTCGCCTGCTTCAGCGCCACGACGCCAACCCCGGTCTTCCTGGCGATGGAGGACAGGCTGTCGCCCGACTGCACCGTGTAGGTGCCAGCACCTGCCTTTGGCGCCGCTGCGGCCGTCTGCTGCGCCGGCTTGTCGGTCTTCGGCTTGTTCGCGGCCGAAGCGTCGACCTGCGCGGCGGACTTGCCGTCCTTGAGTTTCGGCTGCTGCGGCAGCACGGCGACCTTCTCCGGCGCCGGCGTCTTGGGGCTGTTCGCCGGCTTGCCGTCGGCAAGTTTCGGCTCGGTCCCCTTGCTCGAATAGGCATAGGCCGGGATGACCAGCTTCTGGCCGGTCTTCAGCCCCTTGGTGGCGCTCAAGCCGTTGACCTTCATGATGACGTCGGCCGGCACGTGATAGCGATGGGCGATGCCGGAAATGGTCTCGCCGTCGCTGACGACGATCTCCGTGGCGTGCGGCGTGCCGGCGGCAACTGGTTTCGGATCGGAGTCACCGGCATTCTTGAACGGCCTTGCCGGCTGCACGGTGCCGGTGGTCGTTCTGTCGACATGCGGTGCCGGCGCAAGTGCAGGCGCGGAAGCGGTGCGCATCGGAGCGGCTTTGGGCGCGCTCGGCGGCGGCAGCAGCTGGACGGTGACCGGCTCCAGGCTGGAGCGGCTGACCGACTGGTTATGGCTGCCATCGACAGGTGCTGCAGCGATCGGCTCGGGCGCCACATCGCCCGGATAGGGCTGCGCGGTGCTCTGCTTGTCGATGATGGCGCGCTGATTGTTGGTCGAGGAGGTGAAGACGTCGTCGACACCGTTGAACCGCGAGACCTGGGAGCTACACCCCGCTGCCATTCCGGCTAGCATGAGGACAGCGCAGCCCCGCGACAGAGTACGCCCGTTTGCCTTCATAACACTGAATTGCATCGCACTAACCCGCAGACCCGGTACACACTGGTCATGATTAAAGCGCGTTAATGTTACTGGCGGGTTAACCCCATAAAATCAGACGCAAATTTTCTTAAAACATTTTCGAATGCGCCGAAGCTGCGTTGATTCAGATCGGCCCGAGTCGAAAATGACAGGTTCTGAGAACCGGCCTACGCCGGCCGTAGCCTTCATAGAGCGGAGGCATTTATGACGGCTTCGGCCGGCGAAGGCCGGAGCGGAGCGTACTCAAACACGTGAGCATCGGATGCGCAGGAAGCTGGCATTTGCAGGCCGGCCTCACCTGAATATCGGTGCACCTAAATAACCGCCGCAACGCTGCGCAGGATCGGCTGCAGGCGCACGGTGCCGATATCCTCGCGCTCGAAGCGGCTGCCGACCTTGGTCAGCTTGGCCAGCACCTGCTCGCCCTCCTCCGGCCCGATCGGGGCAATGACGATGCCGCCGCTCGACAATTGGTCGAGCAGGAAGCGCGGCAGGCTGTCGAAAGCCGCCCAGGCTACGATGCGGTCGAACGGCGCTTCGTTGGCAAGGCCGTTGGAACCATCGGCCTGGCGCACGATGACATTGCCGATGCCGAGCGCCTCGAAGCGTTGCCTGGCCTGCTCGGCCAGCGTCTTGTAGCGGTCGACGCTGACGATGCGAGCCGCGAGCCGCGACATCACCGCTGCCGTGTAGCCCGAGCCGGTGCCGATCTCGAGCACCCGGTTGCCGGGCTCTATTGCCAAGGCCGCAATCACCGCCGCCTGCAGATCGGCGCCCTCGATCGCCTCGCCGCATTCGATCGGCAGCATGCCGTCCGACCAGGCGATCGAATGGAACTGGCCGTTGAGGAAGCCGCGCCGCGGCGTCGCCTCGAAGGCTGCGATCAGCGCCTTCGGCACCGCGCCTTGGCCGCGCAGGCGCAGCAGGAAAGCGGCAAAACCCTCGCGATCGTCGAGCGGCAAGTTCATGCCAGAACCTTCTTCATGCGAACACCTTATTCAGACAGCGCCTTGGTCAGTTGGTCACGGATTTCATGCGCGGTGAGGTCAAGCTGCAGCGGCGTCACAGACACGAGCCGGTTGCGCAGAGCATGGAGATCGGTGCCCTGCTTGCCCTCGACCGGCTCGCGGCCGAAGCGCAGCCAGTAATAAGGCAGGCCGCGCCCGTCGCGGCGCTCGTCGACCCACAGGCTGTGCACCAGCTTGCCTTGCGACGTCACGACGGTGCCGGCGACCTCGTCAGGCAGGCAGTTGGGAAAGTTGACGTTGAGCAGCACGCCGTCCGGCAGCGTCATGGCGACGAGCTTTTTCAGCAACGCCGGCGCCAGCGCCTCGGTGGTCTCATAGGGAACGACGCGGTCCTCGCCGACATAGGAATAACCCTGGCTGAGTGCGATCGATCTGATGCCGAGCAGCGCGCCTTCCATGGCGCCGGCGACGGTGCCGGAATAGGTGACGTCGTCAGCGATGTTGGCGCCGGAATTGACACCGGACAGGATCAGGTCCGGCGCGCCAGGCAGGATCTTCTTGACGCCCATGATGACGCAGTCGGTCGGCGTGCCGCGCACGGCGTAGTGTTTCTCGCCGATCTTGCGCAGCCGGAGCGGCTCCGAGATCGACAGCGAGTGCGCGTAGCCGGACTGGTCCTGCTCCGGCGCCACCACCCAGACATCGTCCGACAGCGTGCGGGCGATGCGTTCGAGCGACGCCAGGCCCTCGGCATGGATGCCGTCATCATTGGTCAGAAGGATGCGCATTACTTCGATTCGATCTTCGCCAGACCGCCCATATAAGGCCGCAGCACTTCAGGAATGGTTACGCTGCCATCCTCATTCTGGTAGTTTTCGATGACGGCAATCAGCGCACGGCCGACAGCGGTGCCCGAACCGTTCAGCGTGTGCACAAAGCGGTTGCCCTTGCCATCCCGGTCCTTGTAGCGGGCATCCATGCGCCTGGCCTGGAAGTCGCCGCAGACCGAGCAGGACGAGATTTCGCGATAGGCGTTCTGGCCGGGCAGCCAGACCTCGATGTCGTAGGTCTTGCGCGCGCCAAACCCCATGTCGCCCGTGCACAGGACCATGGTGCGGAACGGCAGCTCCAGTCGCTTCAGCACCTCTTCCGCGCACTGCGTCATCCGCTCGTGCTCGGCGAGCGAAGACTCCTGGTCGGTGACCGAGACCAGCTCGACCTTGTAGAACTGGTGCTGGCGCAACATGCCGCGCGTGTCGCGGCCGGCGGAGCCCGCTTCCGAGCGGAAGCACGGCGTCAGCGCCGTATAGCGCAGCGGCAGCTTTTCATGGGCCGTGATTTCTTCGCGCACCAGGTTGGTGAGCGGGACCTCGGCGGTTGGAATCAACCCGAGCCGGCCATCGCCATGTTGCACGAAGAACAGGTCGTCCTCGAATTTCGGCAGCTGGTTGGTCCCGAAAAGCACTTCGTCGCGCACCATCAGTGGCGGGATGACTTCTTCATAGCCATGCTCGGTCGTGTGCAGATCGAGCATGAACTGGCCGATGGCGCGCTCCATCCGCGCCAGCCCGCTCTTCAGCACGGTGAAGCGTGATCCCGACAGCTTTGCCGCCCGCTCGAAATCCATCATGCCGAGCGCTTCGCCGATCTCGAAATGCTCCTTCACCCAGTTCGGCCGGGTCGGCACCTCGCCGACGATATGCTTGACGACATTGTCGTGCTCGTCCTTGCCGACCGGCACGTCGTCGAGCGGCACATTCGGCAGCACCGCCAGCGCATCGTTCAGCGTCTTGTCGAGCTCGCGCTCGCGCGTCTCGCCATTCTGGATGAAGGTCTTGATATCGCCGACTTCGGCCTTGAGCTTTTCGGCAAGTGCCGTGTCGCCCGAACGCATGGCGTTGCCGATCTCCTTCGAGGCGGCGTTGCGGCGTTCCTGCTTGGTCTGCAGCTCGGTGACGTGCTCGCGCCGCGCTTCGTCCTTCTTGATCAGCTCATCGACCGTGGACTGCGCCTCGTCAGCCGACCACGAGCGCTTGGCCAGCGCCTCGACAAGGGCCTTCGGGTTGTCGCGAATCCATTTGATATCAAGCATGGTTGGTTCGTCCTCAGAATAAGGCTGAGGGGGTAAACCGCATCGTTCATCGATGCAAGATGAGGGTCAGCGGCTGTCGCGTTTTTCCGCTAACGCGGATACCCGAACGCGACAGCCTATGAACGAGCCTGCTTTGAGGACGCGTCCGCCGCCTTTTCGGCCACGGCTTCGGCGGCTTCCTGCTTCTCGCGCGCCAGCTTCTGCTTGACCTGATCGCGCTCGATCAGCCGGGCCGCCCAGATCGACACCTCGTAGAGCAGGATGGTCGGGATGGCCAAACCGATCTGGCTCATCGGATCAGGCGGCGTCAGCACCGCCGCGACGACGAAGGCGATGACGATCGCCCATTTGCGCTTCTCGGCCAGCGCCTTCGACGACAGCATGCCGACGCGCGTCATCAGGCTGGTCACCACCGGCAGCTGGAACACCAGGCCGAAGGAGAAGATCAGCGTCATGATCAGGCTGAGATATTCCGACACTTTCGGCAGCAGCGAAATCTGCACCTGGTCGTCGGTGCCGGCCTGCTGCATGGCGAGGAAGAACCACATCACCATCGGCGTGAAGAAGAAATAGACCAGCGACGCGCCCATCAGGAACAGGATCGGCGATGCGATCAGGAACGGCAGGAAGGCGTTGCGCTCGTTCTTGTAGAGGCCTGGCGCGATGAATTTGTAGATCTGCGTGGCGATCAGCGGAAAGGCGATGACCATGCCGCCGAACATGGCGAGCTTGACCTGGGTAAAGAAGAATTCCTGCGGCGCCGTATAGATCAGCTCGACCTTGTGCGGATCGAGCCCTGCCCATTGCGTCGCCCATTTGAACGGGACAACCAGGAGGTTGAACAGCTTCTTGGCGAAGAAGAAGCAGACGAGGAAGGCGACGAAGAAGCCGCCGATCGACCAGATCAGCCGCCGCCGCAGCTCGATCAGATGCTCCATCAGCGGAGCCGACGACTTCTCGATCTCGTCCTTTTCGCTGTCGGCAATGCTCACTTGGTGGCCCCCGCCGTCTTTTTGGCTGCAGGCTTTTTGGCCGGCGCAGGCTTCGGCTCAGCCTTTGTGACTGCCTTCGGTGCTGCAGCGGGCTTGGTGGCGGCTTTTCCAGGTGCAGCCTTGGCGGGCGCCGCTGACGGCTTGGCCGCAACCTTCGCCGCAGGCGCCGGCTTTGCCGGTGCTGCCTTGGCTGCCGATATCGCGGCCTTCTTGGCGCGCGCGTTTCGTGGCGCTGCTGTTGCTGCAGCCGGTGTCACCACCGCCTGATCGGTCATCGCCGGAAGGATCGGCGCCGCCGGCGCTGTTTCCGGTCCGTTGAGACCCGGCATCACCGTCGCGCCGTTCTTGAGCGGCTCGGCCGGGTGTGGTGTTTCTGCCGCCGGCGTTGAGGGGTCGACGGCGGGCTTCGGCTTCATCACCGCATCGACGCCGGAGCGAACCTCGGCTGCCGCCTGTTCGAACGGATTGAGCTGCTTGCGGATTTCGGCCGCCGGATTGAGGCCGCGCAGCGTATCGACAGACTTCTTGACGTCGTCGAGCTCGGCTTCCTTCAACGCCTCGTTGAACTGCTTCTGGAAGTCGGAGGCCATGGCACGCAGCTTCGCCGTCGTGCGGCCGAAGGTGCGCAGCATATTGGGCAAATCCTTGGGTCCGACGACCACGATCATGACGATCGCGATCACCAGCATTTCGGTCCAGCCGACTTCAAACATGGCAATCAGTTCCGACTAGTGCTTGTCGCCCAAAAGTGCGAAGCGGTTTTGGGACAACGACTTGCACAAAAGCAACAACCTTCGGCTCAGCTCTTGCTGGCCTTTTCCTTCACTGCCGAAACGGTCTCGTCCGGGCGGTGCTCGACGGTGCGCTTGTCTTCGGCGGTATCGTCGTCGGCCATGCCCTTCTTGAAGCTCTTGATGCCCTTGGCCATGTCGCCCATCAGCTCGGGTATCTTGCCGCGGCCGAACACCAGCAGCACGATCACCAGCACGATCATCCAGTGCCAAATCGAAAATGAACCCATTGTAACTCTCTCTCGAATGTTTTCCCTGGCGATGATCTATGCGTTTTCGCGTTGGGATTCAAACACAACAGCGACAAAGTTTATGAAGGCGTGGCTTATGTCACGCATTTTCGGCAAAGCTGCCCGCTACCAATCGGCGCATCTACCGCAGCAATGCAGCTTTTTGACAGCGGCTTGCGGTCAATCTTCCGTGACGCGCGGCGTCAGCAGGCCGAGTTCCTCGAGATCGATGTCGGTCAACGCATCCTCGTCCTCGGTCAGCGCGTCCGGATCGGCCGGCGGCAACGGGATGGCGAAATTCGACGGCATGCGGCCGGAGAGCAGCCCTGCCCCCTTCAGTTCGTCCATCCCGGGAAGATCGCGGATCTCCTCCAGTGCGAAATGGTCGAGGAAAGTGTCTGTCGTGCCGTAGGTGACGGGACGGCCGGGCGTGCGGCGGCGGCCGCGCATGCGCACCCATTCCGTTTCGAGCAGCGTATCCAGCGTGCCCTTCGAGGTCTCGACGCCTCTGATGTCCTCGATCTCGGCGCGCGTCACCGGCTGGTGGTAGGCGATGATCGCCAGCACTTCGAGCGCCGCGCGCGACAGCTTGCGCTGCTGCACCGTGTCGCGGCTCATCAGGAAGGCGAGATCGCCGGCGGTACGGAACGCCCAGGCATCGCCGACCCGGACCAGATTGACGCCGCGCCGCGCATAGATCTGCTGCAGCTCAGCCATGGCAGCGGCTATGCTGATGCCGTCGGGCAATCTGGCTGCGAGCTGCTTTTCGCTGACCGGCTCGGCGCTGGCGAACACGATCGCCTCGGCCATGCGTATGGCTTCGGCCATATGCAGCCGTTCGCCAGGATTCAGAAGCAGGGTATCAGTCGGATCCTGGGCGACAATGCCCTCCTCGGTCTCTTCTTCGACCTTGAACGGAATGACCGAAGCGTTGGCGCGTTCGCTCATGATGCCACCTCGACTGCCTTGATTGGCTGCGCGCGGCCGCGCAGATAGAGCGGCGCGAACACCTGGTCCTGCCGCATCTCGATGCTGCCTTCGCGCACCAGTTCCAGCGACGCCGCAAACGAGCTGGCAATCGCGGTACGCCGTTCGTCCGGGCTGGTCAGGTAATTGATCAGATAGCTGTCCAGCGCCGTCCAGTCGCGCAGCGAGCCGATCAGCCGGGTCAGGATATCGCGCGCATCCTTGAGCGACCACACGCCACGCCGGGCAATTGTCACATTGGTGATCGCCTGTTTCTGGCGCTGCTGCGCATAGGCGGTGAGCAAATCGTAGAGCGAGGCCGAATAGGCGTTACGCTTCTCGACGATGACCATTTCAGGCATCCCGCGTGCAAACACGTCGCGGCCGAGCCGGTTGCGGTTGACCAGCCTTGCCGAGGCGTCGCGCATGGCCTCCAGACGCTTCAGCCGGAACTGCAGCACCGCGGCCAGTTCCTCGCCGCTTTCGCCTTCCTCGCCGGGCTGCTTGGGGATGAGGAGCTTCGACTTGAGGAAGGCCAGCCACGCCGCCATCACCAGGTAGTCGGCGGCAAGCTCAAGCCTCAGCGCCCTCGCCGTCTCGACGAAGGTCAGATATTGCTCGACCAGCGCCAAGATGGAAATCCGCGACAGATCGACCTTTTGGTTGCGGGCGAGATGCAGCAAGAGGTCGAGCGGACCTTCGAACCCGGCGACGTCGACGACAAGCGACGGGTCGCCGGTGACCCGTGAATCGTCGTTCTCGGCCCACAGACGGTCCATCGGTGCGGCCTTCGCAGCCTTGCTGTCCAATGTCTCCGCCACTTGTTCCTTACCTCTGGTTAGAGCATGATGCCGAAACGTGTGAAGCGGTTTTCGGACGACATCATGCTCTCTCTATCTAATTTAGAGACGGATTCAGATTTCAGGTCGAACAGACCTGAAATCATCCGTCTCTAGGCCACCGCGTCGAAATAGGTGGCAAACTCGGCGCGTATCTCGGTTTCGTCGGCCCGGTCGCGATCCCTTATATAGGTCAGCGCCCGCTTGGCGCGCTCCAGCGACGTCCCTTCAAGTCCCGTGGTTCGCGATGCGATGCCCGCCATCTCCTCGAAAACGCCATTGCAGTGAAGGACCAGATCGCAGCCCGCCGCAAGGATCGAGGCCGCCTTTGTCGGGAAATCCCCAGAAAGTGCCTTCATCGAGGTGTCGTCGCTCATCAACAGCCCGTCGAAGCCGATCTCGCGGCGGATGATCTCGTCGATGACCTTGCCCGACTTGGTCGCCGGGTTGTTCGGATCGATGGCGCTGTAGACGACATGCGCCGTCATCGCCATCGGCAGATGGCTAAGCTCGCGGAACGGGGCGAAATCATGCCGCTGCAGGTCGCTCAGCGAGGCATCGACCACAGGCAGTTCGAAATGCGTGTCGGCAAAGGCGCGCCCATGGCCCGGAATGTGCTTCATGACCGGCAGCACGCCGCCCGACATCAGCCCTTCCGCTGCCGCGCGGCCGAGTTCGATGACCGGGCGCGGCTCCTTGCCATAGGCGCGCGCGCCGATGACGTCGCTGGCGCCCTCGATCGGCACGTCCAGCACCGGCAGGCAATCGGCCGAGATACCGTAGCGCAACAGGTCGAAGGCGTGCAGCCGCGCCATCAGCCAGGCAGCCCGGGTGCCGGCATCATGGTCCTTGCGCCACAATGCGCCGAGCGCGCCGCCGGCGGGATAGTTCGGCGCCAGCGGCGGCCGCAGGCGCTGCACCCGGCCACCTTCCTGGTCGATGAACACCAGCGCATCGGGGCGCCCGATACAGTCGCGCATTTCGGCAACCAGATCGCGGATCTGCTCCGTTTCGCCGATGTTGCGGGCAAACAGGATGAAGCCCCACGGGCATTCATTGCGATAGAAACGGATTTCTTCGCGGGTCAGCGATTTCCCGGCACAGCCGAGGATCATGGATTTTGATTCGGTCATTCCGCCAGTTTAGGGCTTCGCGCCGCCAAAGGGAATCTCCCCGGACGGCAAGCGCCTCAACCTCTCGCCCATCCACATGAAAAAGCCGGCGCGACCCTTGGGAAACGCGCCGGCTCTGATAGTTGGATCCGGCCTTACCGCGACACGAAGCAGTTGCCGCCGGCAGCCTTGTAGCTGGTGCACAGATTGATCGCATCGTTGCGCGACTGCGCAGGCACCCGGACACGGTAGAAGGTGCCCTTGCCGGCGATCTCCGCCTTGACGATGTTGGCGGTGCGACCGGCGAGCACATTTCCATAGCGGCGCTGCAGGTCGGCGTAGTTGGCCTGGGCGCTTTCGACCGTCGGCTGCGAAGCGATCTGCATCGACCACGAACCGCCCGATGTCGAAGCCGTCGCCGGAATGGAGGCAACCTGGTCGGGCTTGACCTCGCCGACCACGTCGACCGGCTGGTCGGACGGGCGCTGCGGCGCCACGGCAACCGTCTGCGGCGTGTTGGCGGACTGGGTCTCAGCCTTCGGCGCAGCCGCCGGCTTCACCGGCTTGGCGGTCTCGGCACTTGCCTGGTCGCTATCTGCCTGATCGACAGGCGCCACGGTGCCGGTCTGCTCGGCATCGGCCGAAGGGGCGACGTGCTGCGGCGCCGGGTCAAGCGGCTCAGTCGCCGCAACCTGCGGCGCGGCCGGCGTCGAGTCCTCGCGGGCCACCAACGAGCCGTCGGGCTTGACCACCATGGTCCGAACCTTGCGCGGGGCAACGGCGACGGTATCGGGGTTCTTGTCGGCTTCCTGCAGCACCTGCGCGATGCGGTCCTCGGACTTTGGCGCCGGCGCGACAGCCGCGTCGGGGTTGCCGGCAGCTTCGGGGTTGCCGGCAGCGTCGGGGCCTGGGGCAGCGCCGGTATCGTCGGGCGACAGATCGACGACGCGGCTTTCAGGCTCCTGCGCCTTCACATCGACCGGCTCTTCGGTGTTGGTGACCAGCTTCTCCTGAACCGGCTCGGCCGGCTTGGTGCCCTTGGCGACCGCATCATAAACCTTGTTGTCCTGGTTCGGCACCACGGCGCCGCCCGGATTTTCGGGCTTGACCTTGATCGGCCTGTTGTCGGCTTTGACAATGACCGGCGCATCGCTGCCGCCCTTGCCGCCGTACGACAAGGCGAAGGCGCCAAGACCGCCGGCAATCGCCACCGCAGCAACGACCCCCGCGACCAGCAGGCCGCTCCTGCGCGGCCGTGCGGCTTCCTGCTCGGCGAGGCCCGGCACCGCCATCGCCTCGTCCAGATCCGGATCGTAGTCGAGTTCATCGACCGCGAAATCGTCGGCCTGCGAAACCGGCTGGCTGCCGGGCAGATCGTCCATGTCGAAGCCGCCGGCGGCATCGGCGTGGTGAGCTTGCGTGGCTGCAAGCACTTCGGCTGGCCGCGCCGCATAGGCGCGCCGGTCGAGCTCGTGGCCCGAACTGAAGCAGGAACTGTAGGAATCGTCATCATAGCCGGCACTGCGTGCGGCAGTGGGCGGCGCCACTTCCACCGCGTTCATGTCGTTGAGCATGCCGGCGAATTCGGCGTCGATGTCGTCATAGGCGGCCGGCTCGTCTTGCTCGAAGCTGAGTTCTGGAATGTCGAGGTCGTCGGCAATCGCCACCACACGCTCCGGCACATCGACCGTCTCAACATCCGGCATCTCGTCATAGGCCTGAGGCGGCGCCTGGCGCGATGGCGTCGGCGCCACATAGGCAGCAGCGGCAACCGGCTGGTCGCGATAGCTTGGCGCTGCCGCCGGCGGCATGGACGGCTTTTCTGCAAAAGAAGCTTGCGGCTGCGCTGCAAAAGAAGGTTGCGGCTGCGCTGCAAAGGAAGGCTGGGCCGGGGTGGGAGTCACGCGGCTCCACGAACGCGCCGGCTCCGGCGGCGTCGAGCGCCAATCGCCAGCGACCGGTGCTGCCGTATCGTCATGACCGAGATCGATGCCCTTGGCCAGCGCCGCGTCGAAGGCATGATCATCGAACTCGATCTCGGGCACATGGCCTTCAAGTTCGCCGGCAAGCAGATCGTCGAAATCGGCATCGTCCGCCTGGGCCTCCTGAGGAGCAGGCGCGTGTTCGTCTAGGTCCCAGTCGAGATTATCGACCGGAGCGACCGGCGTCGCGACGGACCGCTGCACCGGGGCAACCGGCTCATAAGTCCTGGTGGGCTCGATGGCGGCAGCCCTGGTGGGCTCGGTGACCACCGGAATCGGGGCGACTGGCGCCGGGCGTGGTGTGGTCATGGCGCCAAGCAGCGCGTTGAGTTCATCTTCCAACGTCCGTTCGTCAGCGACCGGAGCGGCCGGGGTCGCCATATTGGTAGGCGCCACATAGGCTGGTGCGACCGGAGTTGGCTGAACCGGAGCGGGTGCGGTCTCGGCCACCGGCTCGTGATCGGCAAGCGCATCATCGATGCTCAGATCGAAATCGTCGAATGCTTCGTGCGCAGTCTCATGAGAGGGGCTGGCCTCCACGGTCCAGGCCGGCGTCTCGTCCACTTCCGGCGCATCCATCTCAACCGGCGCGCTGACCTGCAGATCGCTGACATCCAGATCGCGCTCTTCCGGATCCTCGGCCTCAACAGGCTGAGCCTCGAAAGCCTGAGGCTCGAATTGCTCGGCTGCAAAGTCCATGTCGACATCGGCCATCGCGTCATCGAAATGAACCGCAAAATCCTCGTCGGCAACAGCGTGGTCGGCGGCGCCGACGACCGGCGCCTCGGCTACTGGCGCGGCATACTGGTCCTGCTGCGCCGGCGCAGGACCGTCCAGCGTCAGCTCGTCTTCCAGCGACATCGAGACGGCATTGTCGAAATCATCGTCGAACGCGAGATCGTCGGCAGGCGCAGCAGCAACCTGCGCGACATCTGCGGCATGGGCGACGGTCGCGCCGTCATCGAGCAGCAATCCCTGCTCGAGCGAAGCGGCAAGGTCGTGATCCATCGGCAGGTCGTCTTCGAGCGGCGATACGTTTTCCAGCGAGCTGGCGACGGCATTGTCGAAATCATCGTCGAATGCAGCTTCGTCGAATGCGGGCTCGGCAAACGAAGGTTCGGCAAACGAGGGTTCAACGGGAGCAGCCGCAGCCTGCGGGGCAGCGCCGAAATCCAGATCGGCGGCATCGTCGAAGACGAAATCATATTCCAGCGAAGCAGCCAGCGCATCGTCCATCGCGGCATCGGTGGTTTCGAAAGCCGGCTCGCGAATCTCGGCAGCAGAGTCGTAGGGTTCAGCGGCAGGCTGGTGAACCTCGGGAGCTGGCTGGCTGGCCTCCATGGAACCGACTTCATCGCCGAATTTGCCCATCAACTCCTTCTCGAGGTCGATGTCGAAATCGCCCTCGTCCGCAGCCGTCTCGACGGCTGGCGCCTGCGGCTTGACCGGCTGGCGCGGATCGAAACCCATGATCCTGGTCAGTTCAGCGAACGGATCATCTTCGGCGATGTCGTTGTTGTCGGCTACTCTCAGCTGGGTTCTGTCTGCCATTATTGTTCCCGAACTCGCACTCATTCGGACGCCATGGACGTCGCGTAGGGTTGGCCCTTACCAGCGCAATGTGGGCAAATGGTGACAGGTGTTTTAGTTAAACCTAACGCATCTCAGTGGGCGCATCAGCCCCAATCAGCGTCAGGCCGGAAGTCAAAACATCCGAAACAGCCTGCACCAGCCCTAGTCTGGCATGAGTCAATTGTCGGTCGTTAACCTTAACAAAACGTAAGTCGGGATTCTCGGTGCCCCGATTCCAGTGTCCATGGAAGGTGGAAGCCAGATCGTAGAGGTAGAATGCCAGCCGGTGCGGCTCCAGCGCAAGGGCCGCGGATTCGATCAGCCTTGGATATTCAGCCAGCTTCCGGATCAGGCCGATCTCGCCCTCGTCGGTGAGCGACGCCGAGGCCGCGGCCAGGCTGTTGCGGTCGAAATTGGCCTCGCCCAGTTGCTCGCTCGCCTGCCGGAACACCGAATGACAGCGCGCCGAAGCGTACTGCACGTAGAACACGGGATTGTCCTTGGACTGTTCCGTGACCTTGGCGAAATCGAAGTCGAGCGGCGCGTCGCTCTTGCGGTAGAGCATCATGAAGCGGATAGCATCGCGGCCCACCTCCTCCACCGCTTCGCGCAAGGTCACGAAGTCGCCCGACCGCTTCGACATCCGAACCGGTTCGCCATCGCGAAACAGCTTCACCAGATTGCACAGCAGCACCGTGAGTTGCAGCTTCAGATCATCGCCTGCAATCGCCCGCGCCAGCGCTTCCAGCCGCTTGACGTAGCCGCCATGGTCGGCGCCCAGCACATAGATCAGGCCGACGAAACCGCGGTCGACCTTGTCCTTGAGATAGGCGACGTCGGCGGCGAAATAGGTGAACGAGCCGTCGGACTTGACCAGCGCCCGGTCCATGTCGTCGCCGACCGCCGTCGAGCGGAACAGCGTCTGCTCGCGGTCTTCCCAGTCGTCCGGCTTCTCGCCCTTGGGCGGCGGCAGCTTGCCCTTGTAGATATGGCCCTTCAGCGTCAGATCGTTGATCGCCGAGCGGATCCTCCTGGCATTGTCGGCATGCAGCGTGCGCTCGGAGAAGAAAACGTCGTGATGGACATTGAGCAACGCCAGATCCTCGCGGATCATCACCATCATGGCGTCGATCGTGCGGTCCTTGACGATTACCAGCGACTCATCGTCGGGCATCTGCAAGAGCTTGCGGCCAAATTCGGCAGCCAGCGCCTGACCGACCGGCACAAGGTAATCGCCGGGATAGAGACCGGCCGGTATCTCGCCAATGTCGTCGCCCAGCGCTTCGCGGTAGCGCAGGAAGGCCGAACGCCCGAGCACGTCGATCTGCGCGCCGGCGTCGTTGATGATGTATTCCTTGGTGACGTCATAGCCGGCGAAGGCCATCAGATTTGCAAGCGTGTCGCCGACAACCGCGCCCCGGCAATGGCCGACATGCATCGGCCCGGTCGGATTGGCCGAGACATATTCGACATTGGTCTTCTTGCCGCCACCAATGGTCGAGCGGCCGTAGTTTTGCCCCTCGCCCAGCAGCGCAGTCAGATGTGCCTGCCAGAAAGCGTCCTTGAGCCGGAGATTGACGAAGCCGGGACCGGCGACGTCGGCTTCGGCAACATCGGCGTCGCTGCGCAGCACTTCCACCAGCCGCTCGGCCAGCGCGCGCGGGTTCTGCCCGGTGGGCTTGGCCAGTACCATCGCCGCATTGGTGGCGAGATCGCCATGGCTGGCGTCGCGCGGCGGCTCGACGGCTATGCGCGACAGGTCGGGCGAAACGCCATTACTGTCTTTCAAATCAAGCGCTTCGACGGCTTTTGTGATTCGCGCGCTGAAATCGGCGAAGATGTTCATGGGTCTTGCTCTGGCGGACTGTGCAGGGGAACCGGCTCATTGGCCGGCAAATCGCGCCCGCCCTAGCTTAAATCGGGCGTATGGTCAAACAGACGGCGGTGTTCCTTCAAGGCGTAGGTATCCGTCATCCCCGCCAGGAAATCGGCGACGCTGCGCGCCTTGATGCGGTCCTCCGCCCGGTCGAGCCCCTCCCGCCAGCCGTCCGGCATGGCGCGCGGATCGGCGAAATAGACATCGAACAGGTCGCGCACGATCTGCTCGGCCTCAGTGCGAACGCGCATCACCTCGTCATGCCGGTAGAGATGCTTGTAGAGAAAGGTCTTCAATTCCTTCTCGGTCGCCGCCACGTCAGCGGAAAAGGTCACCATCGTTTCGCCCGCCGCCCGCACCGCTTCGGCGCTGTCAGGCTTGATGCGCTCAAGATTGGCGGTGGTGGAAACAATGACATCCTCGACCATCATCGTGATCTGCCGGCGCATCAGCTCATGGCCGGTGCGCACATCGTCCAGGCCCGGATAGCGCGCGCGCACGCTTGCCAGGATCGATCCCGGCAGCGCCACCGTTTCCAGCATGTCCAAGGTCAGGAAGCCGGAGCGCAGGCCGTCGTCGATGTCATGGGTGTTGTAGGCGATATCGTCGGCGATCGCAGCACATTGCGCCTCGATGCCGGCGAAATGGTCGAGTTCGAGGTCGTGCAGCTCGGAATAGTCGCGGATCGCCTGCGGCACCGGGCCTTTGAGCCCTTTTCCCTTGGCATCTGTCAGCGGCCCATTGTGCTTGACCAGCCCTTCCAGCGTTTCCCAGGTCAGGTTTAGCCCGTCGAACTCGGCATAGCGCCGCTCCAGCCGCGTCACCACGCGCAGCGACTGCGCATTGTGGTCGAAGCCGCCCCATTGGGCCATCCGCTCGTTCAGCGCGTCCTCGCCGGTATGGCCGAACGGCGTGTGACCGAAATCGTGCACCAAGGCGACCGCCTCGGCCAGATCCTCGTCGCCGCGCAGCGCTCGCGCCAGAGCCCGCGCAATCTGCGCGACCTCGATCGAATGCGTCAGCCGGGTGCGATAGTGGTCGCCTTCATGGGCGACGAACACCTGCGTCTTGTGCTTCAGGCGGCGGAAGGCGGTGGAATGGATGATGCGGTCGCGGTCGCGCTGGAATGGCGTGCGAGTCGGGCTCTCGACCTCGTCATAGAGCCGCCCGCGCGACCTGGCTGGGTCGCTGGCATAGGCCGCGCGCGGCCGATAGCCGAACCCAATGTCGCCAAGCTCATTTGTCATGGCTGATGCCGCCGCAGTTGACTTGCCCCTTCCCGCTTCATACCTATCATGTGAAACCGAAAGCAAGGTGACGCCCATGGGCGCTGATGCCAAGACTGCCATGAAAGTCGAGATGACCGAGTCCGCCGCCAGGCGGATCGCGAAAATCGTCTCTGGCGAGGCCGGCAAGACGGCGCTGCGCGTCTCAGTAGAGGGCGGCGGCTGCTCCGGCTTTTCCTACAAGTTCGACCTGGTCGATACGCGCAATGACGACGACGTCGCCATCGAAAAGGACGGCGCCACCGTGCTGATCGACGATTTGTCGCTGGTCTATATGGGCGGCTCGGTGATCGACTTCGTCGACGATCTGATGGGCCAGTCGTTCCAGATCCGCAACCCCAATGCAGTCGCCTCCTGCGGCTGCGGCACCAGTTTCTCCATCTAGGCAGATGTCCGGCGTCGGCGCGGTCCGTCAGGTCGCACTGTCGGCCGGGCGCGACCTCGACGTCACGCTGGCCTTCTGGCACGATGTGCTCGGCCTCAGCGTTCATGCCCGCTACGATCCGCCGGGCATCGCCTTCATCATGGCCGGTGATATCAGGTTGCTGTTCACCGATGGCGTTCCGGCCGGCACCGTCTATCTCGATATAGCCGGGCTCGAAGCCTTCCACGCCGAGGCGAAAGCGTGCGGCGTTCCCTTCACCGCACCGCCGGCGCTCGTCCACAACGACACCGAAGGCACGTTCGGAACGGCGGGGGAAAGCGAGTGGATGGCCTTTCTAAAGGACCCGGCAGGCAATACGATCGGGCTTGTCGAACGTCTTTCGCCCGAACATCCCTGAGGCCGCCCATGAAAATCGTCACCTGGAACATAAACGGCATTCGCGCCCGCATCGGCAACCTCACCCACTGGCTGAGCGAAAGCCAGCCCGACATCGTCTGCCTGCAGGAGATCAAATCGGTCGACGAGCAGTTCCCGCGCGCCGAGATCGAGGCGCTTGGCTACAACGTAGAAACCCATGGCCAGAAGGGCTTTAACGGCGTCGCCCTGCTGTCGAAACTTCCGTTCGACGAGGTTATCAGAGGCCTGCCAGGCGACGAGACTGATGAGCAGGCGCGCTTCATCGAGGGCGTGTTCTCGACCGACCAGGGCGCGCTGCGCGTCGCCTCGCTCTATCTGCCCAACGGCAACCCGGTCGATGACGAGAAGAAGTTTCCCTACAAGCTGGCCTGGATGGAACGGCTGCATCGCTGGGCCGAGCAGCGGCTGCTTCTGGAGGAGGCGCTGGTGCTGGCCGGCGACTACAATGTCATCCCCGAGCCGGTCGATGCGCGCTTCCCCGAGAACTGGCTTGGCGATGCGCTGTTCCAGCCGCAGACCCGGCAGGCCTTCCGGCGGCTGAAGAATCTCGGCTTTACAGAGGCGGTGCGCGCCGTCACCGATGCGGCCGACGTCTACACCTTCTGGGACTACCAGGCCGGCGCCTGGCAGAAGAACAACGGCATCCGCATCGACCATCTGCTGTTGTCGCCCGAAGCGGCCAACCGCTTTTCCTCGGCCTCGATCGAAAAGCATGTGCGCGCCTGGGAAAAACCTTCCGACCACGTGCCGGTGGCGATCGATCTGGCGCTGCTGCCGGCCTGATATCAGACGAAACCCTGATATCGCCACAATCGCGCCATTCAGTCAGAGATCAGCATGGCGGCTGGGGTTCCATGGCACTACGATTCCTCCTTTGCCCGATCGGCCTGGCATTTGCCATGGCCTCCCCTGCAGCGGCACTTGCCGACCAGCAGTGCCTGGCCAATGGCAAGTCCTACCAGGTCGGCCAGGTCACCTGCCTGACGGTTTCAGACAAGAGCCATATGGCCCGCTGCGACCTGGTGCTCAACAACACCTCATGGACCAAGATCGGCGACAGCTGCCCCGACAGCACGATGAAGCCGCATCTGCACGTCACGCCGATCTCGGTGCCGGTACACAGAGCGGCGCCGGCGGAACTCACCGAGAACTGATGGATGTGAGCTAATCTCCCCCCTTCGAGGGCATAGGCGCTAAGATAGGTATTGCCCTGCGGAATCGGGTGTGATTCTACGCTGCGATGACACACGAATCGCTTGTTGATGACGGCTGGGCCGAGACGATTGAGCTTCTGGGCGGCGAAGAGTTGATCGCAGGAAG